>CAYNTZ010000027.1:0-16311 GCA_964400365.1 uncultured Planctomycetales bacterium
CTAATTTTGCCAAATATGGCAATGTCCGTCGTGAAGCGATGAATAATATCCGCAAAAAAACCGCGGAACATCTTTCCTACGCCTGGAATTCCATTCCGCATGTCACGCAATTCGACAAGGCGGATATTACGGCACTAGAGAAATTGCGCAAGCAATCCTCCACCAATGAACGCAAATTGTCCATCACCCCCTTCTTAATCAAGGTGATTGCGGCTGCCTTAAAAAAGTTCCCGCAATTTAATTCAGCCGTTGATATGACGACGAATGAAATTGTTTATAAAGATTATATTAATATCGGTGTCGCGGTTGATACGGATCGCGGCCTCATGGTGCCGGTGTTACGCAACGTGGATCAAAAGAGCGTTGAACAAATCAGCGACGAATTAACTCAAATCGCTGAAAAAGCCCGTGCACGTAAGATCACCTTGGAAGATTTGCAAGGCGGATGCTTTACAATATCAAATTTAGGTGGCATCGGCGGTACGCATTTCACCCCGATTGTTAATTCACCGGAAGTGGCTATCCTGGGCGTATCACGCGGGGTGATGGAACCGGTTTATGTTGAAAGTAACTTTGTGCCGCGCTTATTACTGCCCTTGTCCTTGTCCTATGACCACCGCGTCATCGACGGGGCTGATGGCGCTCGTTTTATCCGGTTTATTTCAGAAGAAATTGCTAAAGCTAATTTGTCCTCATAGGAATATAAATATATGTCACAATCGACTCATTTAGTTGTTATCGGTGCAGGTCCTGGCGGTTATGCAGCGGCCTTCTTAGCAGCAGATTTAGGCATGGAAGTCGCCATCGTTGAAAAAGAGACTAACCCCGGCGGTGTTTGTCTTTACCGTGGGTGCATCCCCTCTAAGGCGCTACTACACGTCGCTAAAATTGTCAGCGAAGCTAAACACGCATCTCATTTCGGAGTTGATTACGGTACACCTAAGATTGATGTGACTAAATTACGCGACTGGAAGAAAAGCGTTGTCAGTAAATTAACCGGCGGGCTGGGCCAATTAGCTAAGGCACGTAAGATTAAATATTTCCAAGGCACGGCTTCCTTTGTTAACTCAACGACATTAAAAATTACTAAGGCGGATGGCACAAGCGAAGAATTAACTTTCAAGAAAGCTATCCTGGCGACAGGTTCTCGTCCAGCCACGATCCCAACCTTGCCTAAATCAGCTCATATTTGGGATTCCACCGCAGCGCTCGATGTGGAATCTATTCCTGAAACATTGTTAGTTGTCGGCGGCGGGTATATCGGCATGGAATTAGGTACAGCTTACTATGAATTAGGCTCCAAGGTCTCCGTCGTTGAAATGACCCCCGGGCTTTTGGCCGGCGCAGACCGCGACCTGGCTCAAGTCTTGGTTAAACGCGTCACCAATCTTTTTACCAAGATCATGACTGAAACCAAGGTCGTTAAAATGGATGAAGTCGCCAACGGCATCACGGTGACATTCGCAGGTACTGACGGCGTTGAATTTAAAGAAACCTATAGCAAGGTGCTCGTTTCTATCGGACGCAAACCTAATAGCGAAAATTTAGGTTTAGAGAACACCAAGGTTAAGGTAACCCCGCGCGGTTTTGTGGAAGTCAATGACCAACGCAAGACCCACGATGATAATATCTATGCCATCGGTGATATTGCCGGTGATCCCATGCTAGCCCATAAGGCGTCCCATGAAGGTCGTGTCGCTGTAGAAGCCATCCTAGGTCACAAGGTGGCTTTTGAACCGCAGGCTATCCCTGCTGTTGTCTTTACCGATCCCGAGATTGCCTGGGCAGGCCTCACGGAAGATCAAGCCATCAAGGAAGGCCGCGATGTGAAGGTGGTCAAATTCCCTTGGGGCGCTTCCGGTCGTGCCTTGACCCTCGACCGTCAAGACGGTTTAACCAAACTCATCGTCGATGCCAAGAGTGAACGTATCCTAGGCGTTGGGATTGTGGGTGTTGGTGCTGGTGAGATGATTGCGGAAGGCGTTTTGGCGATTGAAATGGGTTGTGTGGCTCAAGATTTGAAACTCACCATCCACGCGCATCCAACGATGTCCGAAACCATCATGGAAACCGCTGAAAGCTTCTTCGGCCACAGCGCGCATATCTACCGCCCTAAAAAATAGCAATTTACAGACCTTGTTGTTGGGCCATGGCGCGGATATTGTCCCAGGTTGCCTTACTCTCTGAACAACCCATCTTCTTATATTGCATGAGGAAATAACGGGCGTGATAATCGTCATTGCGGTAACGTACAATAAACCGTAACCAATCTTCATCTGTCTTTAAGCTATTAGCCTCATCCAACGTCCAAAAATTAAACATCCCCTTGCTTTGTTTAGGGTATTTCAAGAAATAAACCCTCAGGAAGCCATTAGCAAATAATCCCGCCGTTAAAATAACAGCTAACCACAAAATCCAAAAACGCTCACACGCCTTCCATAAAAAGAAACCCGTCAATAAACACATAAACGGCCAGGAACCAGTGATCCGCAAGGCATTGGGAAGCTCTGAATTCGTTAATGCCGCCGGCACGATGCCAATCGCGATATTCACAACCAATAACGCAACAAAACATTTCTCGCCAGCCAATACATGGGTTAACTGACCGCTCCTAACACAGGCAATTAATATAAACAACACCATCAAGCCCAAGGCTGCGATATCAAGCCAGCTTAAAATGCCATGATGGCCGCTTGAATGCACTAAGGAAGGATCACCCAACTTAAATAAGAAATCCGGATGCAGGTGCGCTAGATAATTATTTATAAAAATCTCCGCCAAATCTCTTAAGCTGCCACTCTTGCCTAAGCTCTTTAAATAATCGCTTGAAAAAATGCTAATCATATTAAAACGGCCTTGAAGCTCTCCGGAAAAAATGCGTTGAGCTAATGGCATAAGCGGCAAAGCCACCGTTGCTATTAATATGCCCAATTTCTTAAAATCTAATAAGCCCTTACCCCATCCGTAAAACACCAAGGTCAACAGCATTAACGGCATTTGCAGGCGGATCGGTGGGTATGAATACATGGCAACCGCAAAACAAAGCCCAGCCAAGGCCATCCTCCAGCCGCCCCTTGATTTAACAAAAAAATACAGCCCCCATATAATAAAGGTAGCTGCAAATAACGATTCAAAAGCAACCCGGCTGGAAACCCAAACCCAAGGAGAAATGCTTGCCGCTAACAACGTTAACAAGCCATAGCGATAACCAAAAAAAGCTTTCCCTAGAAAGAAAATACCAACAAAACCCAATAAATGCACGGTAACACTAAGCGCCCTTAAACTCTCCACGGTCCATCCAAAAGCCTTCACCCATAGCAAGGCCGGATATAAATACGTTGGCGGCTTAGGGGTCCCATAGTTAAGGTTGGCAAATACTGGATAAGGAATACGGTGGGCATCGGTGCCTTCGGTCGCCAAACAACCCATGGTCACGGCACCGCTCATTTCATCGACGTGAAAACCATAAGGGATACTGCCCAGTTTATAATAATGCAAGGCCCCTAAACCCACTGCCATTACAACAATGGCGGCTAGACATATTTTAGCGACTATTTGATTCATGGCTCCCTTGTGAAATGATGCGCAATTTTATCATATATTTTATAAAAAAAGATATAATGTTTTTGCTTACATTAAGAAAAGACTATGCAGCCATCATTCGACATCTCAATTATCATCCCTGCTAAAGACGAAGCATTGCGCTTGCCGCGATTCCTAGCCGGCGTCATTAGCTATTGCCGCCAAAGCCGCCTGCGCTATGAAATCATTGTAGTTGATGACGGCAGCACGGATGACACCACCGCGAAAGCCTTAGCGTTTAAAAACGATTTTCCTGATTTAAAAGTCCTAACCTTGCCGCACAACCGCGGTAAAGGGTATGCGGTCAAGCGTGGGCTTTTTGCCTCCAGCGGCCATGTCAGCCTATTTCTCGATGCTGACGGCTCAACCCCCGTTGAAGAGATTGAACGCAACCTGCCCTTGCTTTCCCAAGGCTATGATATTGTTATCGGCTCACGCGTCCTGCATAGCCCTGACCGCGCGGTCAAGACCAAGGCCTACCGTAAGCTTATGGGCATTGTCTTTAACCGCCTTGTCCATACCTTCCTCATCAAAAATATTCAAGACACCCAATGCGGCTTTAAAATGTTCCGCCAGGACATCATCCGTCCCCTATGGGCTAGGGTCTACCTTAACGGCTTTGGGTTCGACCTTGAAATGCTTTACGTAAGCCAACAGCTTAATCTCAAGGTCAAGGAAGTCCCCGTGCAATGGACCCACGTCGATGGAAGCAAGATCAGCATCTTAAAAGATTCCCTGCGCATGATGTTTAATATCTTCCAAATCCGTAATTGGCATTATATCCCCATCAACACCCGCGCAGAGCATATGTCCGTCACTGAACTAGCTAACATGTACAAACAAGAGAAAGAACATTGGTGGTTTAGGGCCAAGGGCGAATTCATGCGCGCCATTTGCGCTAAAGGCAAGGTGACACCGCGCAAGGTCTTGGATGCGGGTTGCGGGACGGGGCATAATATGGGGTTCCTGCAAAACCAGGCCTTCTATGTCGGCTGCGACATCGCCCACGAAGCCTTAAGCTTTTGCAAGGTTAATGGCATTTCAAACCTAGCCCAATGCAATTTAGAACAAATGAGCTTTAAGCCTAAGAGCTTTGACACCATCATGGCCTTAGACGTTATTGAACACGTGCAAGACCCTTATACGGTGGTTGGGCAATTAAAGAAACTGTTAACGGACGACGGAACCATAATTGTAACGGTGCCGGCCTTCCGCTTCTTATGGAGCCCCCACGATGAATCGCTCTCACATATGCGGCGTTATAACCGACAGGACTTATTGGATTTACTTACTGATGCAGGCTTTGAGGTAAAACTCAGCGGCTATTTCTTCTGTTCTACTTTTCTACCAGTGGCCGTCATCCGCATCATCCGCAAAATATTCGTCAAGAATGAAGATGCCACCTGCGACACCTTTACAACACCTAACCGCTTTGTCAACGCGGCTATTTTCTTCAAACTATGGATGGAAGCTAAACTGTTGCGGATATGTCCCCTGCCTTTTGGCACCAGCCTATACGCGCTGGCACGCAAAAACAAGGGTAAAGACGGTTCCTCCACCGTCGCTGTCAAAGCGGATGCTTCCACCATGCTCAACAACTAAATCATGACAAAGGGCAAGACCTAAACCAGTTCCCGTTGGTTTAGTGGTAAAAAATGGATTAAATACGCTGGGCTGATGCTCACGCGCAATCCCTGGGCCATTATCCTTAAAAACAATAACAGCCTGATGATTATCCTTATCATAACTGCTTTTAACCTCAAGGATACGCGCTTTTTCCTTAGGCAAATCACCCATCGCCTCAAGCGCATTCACCGTTAAATTCATAAAGATCTGCTGCAAATGCAGGCCATCAGCCATTAATAAGGGGATATCTCCATCTAGCGCCAGCGTACAAGCAACCTGCTGGATACGCAACTCATCCTTTAATAAATGCAGGGATTTCTGAATCACCAGATTAACATCCGTAGGGGTCTTGACAATCTGCTGGTGCCGCACTAATTCCATCAAATTTTCCAGCATCTGCTTAACGTAGGTGGCTTGCTCATCGAGCATCTCCACTGGCTTATAAAAAGCATGATCCGGCCGCATGTCAGCCCTCATCATCCGCACAAAACCATAGATCGCGGTAATAGGCTGCCCTAATTGATGCAGGATGCCTGCACTTAAAGCGGCTACAGCTGATTTCTTGTGCGCAGCAATCAACTGTGACTGCAGGGACCTCATCGCCTCTGTTTGCCGCTTTAATCGCCAACGCAATAGGATATTGTTGATAACCACGCAAACACTAACGCAGATTGACATGATGGCCACGGTGAATATCCAGTCCATTTTCTCCCCTTATAAACCCTTTAATGTTAACGTTTGGCCGACAGCAAACCCATGTTTACGGCTGAAATTTGCTTGAACTTCCAAAACATATAATGATGCTGTGGACGGGGCATACACCGTACAGGGGTCAGCCGTGCATGGGGGAACATCAACCCCCATCGACGTTATCCTGCCAAAACGATCCAACCAGATAATATCAATGGGCATCTTCATGTCCTTCATCCAAAAACGGTGCAGCCCTTCTTCCTTGAAAATAAATAACATCCCCTCTAAAGGACCTAATGATTCCCGCCCCTGGAGGCCGCGCATCATCTGTGGCTTCTGAGACACCACCTCCACCTGCACACAAAAATCACCCGCACAAACCTGCGGTTGGGATGGGCGCCAAAAAAACCATGCAACACTAACCGCAACGCACAATGACAATATCATCAATGTCGAACGCAGCATCATTTGTCCTCACCAGTAACATTTAAATAATCGCGGAAAGCCATGCTCCCCTTAGCTTCTGTATCCGCACGGGCCATGCGCTGAGGCAGGTAGGGATGCGTGCGCCAATAACTCAACGGCCGCAAGGACTGCTTATCTTGATATTCCGCCAGCTTGGACAACATCACCTTCATTTGGCTCGGATCATAGCCCGCTTGCCGCATGTATTTCACGCCCAACCGGTCAGCTTCAAATTCATCGTCGCGCGAATTCTGGAACAACAAGGATGATGAGGTTAAATTAACACCTGCGGCCAGGGCCCCATTACCTGATAAAATCGCGGCACCCGTAAGTAAGGTCGCGCCATAAGCCCCCTGCAAACGCTTCATTGAATGCTTAGCCACCACATGCGCCAACTCATGGGCCACCACCGCCGCTAATTGGTCATCATTGCCCACGCGGTCAATCAACCCCTTATTAATGTAGATATAGCCGCCCGGCAGGGAAAAAGCATTCATCTCATCCTCATCAACCACCCGGATGGAATACACTACATCCTGGCGGTCAGCAACAGCAACAATCTTAGCTAAGATTTTCTCAACACGCTCATTAATATCTACCTCAGTATTAATAGGCATGGACTTTTCAACCTGCAGGGCAACGGACGCGCCAATACTTTTTTCCTTGTCATCACCATACATCAAGGATTCCTGCCGGCCGGTAGCAGGGTTAAACTCCGTCGTGCATCCACCAAACAACAAAACCGTAACAATTATTATAAGACTGTTATGCCGCATTTCTTTAACATCCCTGCCAGTTTTGCCAAGGGCAAACCCACCACATTAAAATAACACCCTTCAATGCGCGGGATAAACAAGGCTCCCTTGCCTTCAATATCAAAACCACCGGCCTTATCCAAGGGGGAAACCAGCTGATGGTAGGTGTCAATGGCGCTATCACTCAATGGCGACATAAAGACCTTTGTCTTTTCATAATCAACAATAGCCTTACCGCTATCCGCGTCGATCACCGCCACGCCTGAATACACCCAATGGGGCTTTGCCATCAATTCTTTTAAATTCTTCTTAGCTTCTTTCAAATTCTTAGGCTTTAAAATCAATCGGCCCTGCGCGGAATAAACCACCGTGTCTGAACCAATGACAATAGCCCCCTTCACCCGCCCAGCAACTTCCCTGGCCTTAAGCAGGGCGTTCTCTTTCACCAGATGTGCTACATCACGGGTAATCACCATAATTTCTTTAGCTTTAGAAGGACGAACAATAAAAGGAAGGCCTAAGATCTTCAGCAGTTTGCGCCGCTGGGGTGAAGCTGAAGCTAAAATAATTTTTTTCATTTAAGGAACTCATCGATGGTAAATATGGGTACCAAGGGAACGCCATATTTTGCCAGGGCTTCGCGGGCCCCTTCATTGCGGTCAATCACACAAATTGCCTTAAGCGGCTTAATCCCCATCTTGGCTAATACCTCAATCGATTCCACAAAGGCCTTACCGGTCGTAGCTACATCGTCGATAATCACCACGCTAGCACCTTCTTTTAATTCAGGGCCCTCGACTTGCTGCTGCTTGCCATGCGCCTTTGGCGCTTTGCGGATAATAAAGGTATCAATCGGACGACCGGCTTGGTGGCTTAACGAGGCAACAGCACCAACCATAGGGTCCGCACCCAAGGTAGGCCCACCGATAGCATCTAACTTATCATGACGGGTCATATCCAGGATAACACGGCCCGTTAAATATGCGCCGGCGGCAGAAAGGGTCACCAAGCGCGCATCTAAATAAAAACTGCTTTCCTTACCCGATGATAAGATAAACTTACCCCGGAAAAACGCCTTGGATTTCAAAATTTCAAATAATTGGCTTCTCTCTACGGATACGGATGCGTTCATTATTGCCGGCTTTCTATTGAAGGGGTTTCTAAATTACGGTTATGAATTTCCATCACCAAGGTGATCCGGTAACGGATTAACGACTTATGCTCCGCAAAATCCCTAGGCACCATGCCTGAGGTGCGGTAAAATGTATTCTTCGCTTCAAGCTCGACGACAACATCAACATATTGGGCAATCAACTCATCATCAGTTAATTTAGCCACCTCATCCTTGGTCAACACCTTTATCTGGGAATCCAATGACGACCCCGCATACACCGGCTGGTGATAGCACGCACCCAACACTAATAAGGCCAGCAAAATCCTTTTTAACATAATTCCCTCCCCATTTAACCTGCTTGTTTTACAGCGTTTAATTATATGGTAACATACCTCATGCTTCAAGGTTTTTTCCAAGGCTTAAAAGAGCTTGTCTTTCCTGATAATTGCCTTTCATGCCGCCGCTTCCTCAATAGCGGCCACCAAGCGCAATTATGTCCGGCCTGCCTATCAACCATCACCCCCAACACCCCGCCATTCTGCCTAAAATGCTCCCGACATCTAAATACACCAACCCCCCAGGGGCTTTGCCCAAGCTGTACGGCTACCACCAGCAGCCTTGACCACGCTTGGGGGGCTTGCCTTTACACGCCAAGCACGCAAGCGTTTATACACCAATTTAAATATAACGGCAAAACCGCGCTTAAACATACCTTTACTAAACTCATGATTGATTTCATCAAGCGCTACCACATCCCCATGGAAAACATTGACCTAATTATTCCTATCCCGCTGCACGCAAGCCGCCTGCGGGAACGGGGTTATAATCAAGCGCAATTAATCGCTGAACTCATCAGCCGGCATTACCAATTACCCTGCGCTGCATCCGCCATGCAGCGCATTAAAGCAACCTCCACCCAGACTGCTTTAGAAGCAAAACAACGCTGGACAAACATGAGGGGCGCTTTTAGAATAAACAATCCTAAGGTCATTGCTGATAAGAGCATATTGATCGTCGATGATTTATTAACGACAGGGGCCACAGCCAGTTGCGCCGCCCTCGCCTTAAAAGACGCGGGTGCGGCCTATGTCGGAGCCTTAACAATAGCCATCACCCAATAATATGCGTATCTTACGTAACTATATTTTAAGCGAATGCCTACTGCCCTTTACGCTTTCCATCAGCGTGCTCACCGGCGTTTTCCTTTTAGGCTACCTGCCGCAATTAGCCAACAAGGTCATTAATAATGGGGTCTCCTTAACTGCCGTCAGCCAGATCTTCCTTTATTATATCCCCATCCTTTTAGGCTACACCTTACCGATCGCCTGCCTGGTCACCGTCATCCTGACCTTTGGCCGGATGTCCGCTGAAAATGAAATTCTGGCCATGCGCGCCTCTGGCATTTATATCCGCCGGTTATTGGCACCACTGTTTGCCATCGGCATTATCTTAAGCTTATTTGTCCACCTCTTAAACGACCGCGTCATCCCCAACGCGTTTTATGCGCAATCACGGCTTATCCAGGATACCGGCTCACAGAACCCAACCGCCCTTTTAGAAGCAGGTTCCTTCATCAACGCCTTTGATAAATATGTTATCTTTATTTACCGCATCGACGGAAGCCACCTGCACGGGATACGGATTTACCAGCCGCAGCCGAACAAATCCACTCGCACCATTATCGCCCAAGAAGGCGAATTTGTACCGGTGCCAGGCCAAGATAAATTAATGCTCAAGCTCATTAATGGCACGTCCGATGAGCCTGACTTGAAGAATCCCAATAACTTCTATAAGCTTAATTTTCAACAATCCTTTATCACCATGGATATTTCAAAGAAGAAACAAAAAGCAGATAAGAAACCAAAGGCCATGACCTTGCGGGAAATCAGCACGCAGATTGAAGAATACCAAAGCCGTTTCATCGACCCTGCCCCGCTAATTGCGGAATACCACCGCCGGCTGGCCTGGTCTCTCACGCCACTAATCTTTATCTTATTGGGATTCCCTTTTGCCGTGATTACCCATCGGCGGGCTAAAAGCGCCAACCTGCTTTATGCCTTACTTTTTGCCGCTCCCTATTATTTACTGTCATTAGCCGCCCAAGGCCTAGCATCCCAAAACGTGCTTAACCCTGCCCTGCTAATGTGGACACCTGATATTATCGCCGGCATCGTCGTGCTGGCCTTGAACTGGAAACTATGCGTATCCTAGACCGTTATATCACTAAATCCATCTTTGTTATCTTCTTTGGCACGGTCTTTACCTTTGCTTTTTTGTTTATCCTGATTGATTCATTCGGGAACCTGCAGGATTTCATTGAAAAAAGCGTGCCCTTAGAACTCATCGTACAGTATTACCTGGCCTTCTTACCGACGGTGATTGTGCAGACATCGACCATGGCCTGTTTAATTGCCGTGCTTTTTACCTATAGCAACCTAAACACCCACAATGAAATTATCGCCATCCGCGCATCGGGGCTTAATTTTTGGCAGATCACCAAACCCGCTTTAATATTCAGCTTGTTTGTAGCCGCGCTTGTCTTTCTGGTGAATGAAAAATTTGTCCCACAATCCTCCATGATCAGCCAGGAAATCAAAGAATCAAAAATCAAGGTGGTTATTTCAGAAAAAGACAAGGGGCGCCCGCTTATCCGCAACCTTACCTTTTATGGACTCAAGAACCGGCTTTTCTTCGTCGATGTTTTTGACCCAAACACCAACGATATCACCGGCATCACCATCATTGGGCATGACAATAAACAAAACCTGATTGAAAAGGTAGCGGCACTCAAAGGGCATTGGACAGGCATTGCCTGGAAATTCTATAACTGCCAAATAACCAGTTATAATTCCCTCCAGCCCAATATTCCTGGCGAAATCAGGATTTATGGCGAGAAATTAATGGATATTAAAGAATCACCGCGGGACTTCCTGCGCCAGCGCTTGGATATATCAGCGATGAACTTAAAACAGCTGCATGATTATATTAAACGTTTTTCAGGAAGCGGGGCTGTCAAGACAATCAATAACCTTACCGTGGACTACCACCAGAAAATGGCTTTTCCCCTGCGCAATGTGGTGATTATCTTAGTTGGGCTTCCCTTTGCCTTAGCTTCAGGAAAACGCAAAGCAGGGACCTTCGCCTCAATCGCCGTTGCCTTATCCATCGGCTTTCTTTATTATGTCCTTGATGCTGTTGGTTTAGCCTTAGGCAAAGGCGGTGGGCTTCCCCCCTGGGCTGGTGCCTGGCTGGCCCCAACAGTGTTCTTCATCATCGGGATAATTGTTATCCGCCGTAGGTTCTAATTTAACACAGGCAGGCTGGTGACAGGGGTAATGCTGATAATAACGGGGCTAAATCCCTCAATCCGGCTTAAATCAATCCCATTTAAATCAAACACTGCAGGTAAATCGCCTCGGCTATCCACCGACATTGCCATGTTAGCAGGATTGAGGTCAATCCCACCGGGAACTTTATCCACAGCACTCATTGCTTTATCATCAACAACAATTACCTGCGGGTCTAACATATCAGCACTTGAGGTAGGTGTCTTTACGCGTTTATAGTTTTTCCCAACCCCACCTTCAAGCTTGTCTAATACCACCAGCACATTAGCTATACGTCTTTTTAATTCAAGCACGTACTCATTGAAATTTATTTTAAGATTAATTGCTAACGAAATTACTGCTAATGGATTGCGTAATTCCCATTCCTTGTTTTCAGCACCTGTAGTGATTAACGAAGAAAATAAGGCCACAAAGGATCCTTCCGGTGCTTTAGCTAATTCCTTAATATGCCCTTCTAAGAAATTAACCCATAACCCAGGGTCTTTATCATCAGCAAAAAAGGATGCATTAAGCTCTTCTAATTGTCCGCGGAATTCACGTAATTTAAGATAATCCCATTCAGTTAATTTAACAGACTGGACCTCTTCTAATCCCACAACAGGCAGTTCTTCAAAAGTAGATATAACAGCGTGCGCCGTATGTGTTTTGGATAGGACATCAACACGCTTAAGCAAATCCACCACAGGACCCTTTACATACTCATCTTCTAGGAAAGGGATTAAAGCTGCACGGAAATTAAACAATTCCTGCCCTACATCTTGGGGAAGGGTCTGCATATCCCTATAATCCTTCAGCGCATCTTCCATGCCAGCCACCAAACCGCCTAAGACAACAACTAACTCCTGCTTACGTTCAGAACGAGCCCCTTTCATCTGCCCTAAGAATATCTTTGAAGCTGCGACAAAAGGGGCAATGGCGCTACTCATGGCTTGATCCGCATTTAATTGCTTTAAGAACGAACCTACCTTACTGACGAGAGCTCCTTCTGCAGCCAATACTAACGCATCATAGGATAGCACTGGAAAAGAAAAGAACACCTTAAGCAAAGCCCCTATTTCTTCCTTCATAGAATCACTCAACACCTCACCTTGATATGTTAAAAGCAATCGATCCCTAGTACCAGCATGCGTTGTAATAACAGGAGCAAAGGCAATATCCACCCCAAAACGGTCGCTTAATATCCGCGAAACTGATGCTAATAAAAGCGGGCGATCAGCAGTTTTTATTGTCATCCTTGTTTGTCCCTTTACATCCCTAAAGTAAACCTGAGTCTTAATTACCTGCTGATTCGCCCTATACTCTTTAATAATGGGCCAATCTACCAATGATTTCCAATGAATATTACCATCCACCATCTGCCTAACAAACCAAGGCAAGAATTCTTCAAGCATTGTTTTCTGCACGACCTTCAATGCTGTATTGCGGAATAAGGTTAGGCTTTCCTTATGCTGAGCAACATTGATGCCCTGCCCCCCAATATTCTGGGCAAATTCTTCAATTGATCTCCCTAAGTTATCAAAACGGATATTCTTAATAGGCAACCCACTTTTCTCGCCTGCTTCCAAATAAAACATATCTTCCGTTAAATTATTCTTTAATTTGGTTTCTAAGAACTTATAAACATCATGGTAGTTTTGGTATAAATAATTAATGGTTTCTGGCCAATCAGGAGATTCCTTTACATATCCAGCAATATAATCAAAGGTCACTTGGTCTGGCTTATTAGGGTCAGGCTGGATGGCGCGGAACTGCCCATTTATAATACTGACACCAAAAGAAGCAACTGCAGTTGTAATATCTGCCACCAAGCCCTTCCTATTGCCATGGTAAGAAACAGCCAGCTCAAACATGTCTGAGAACGAGGTCGTTAAATCTCCCGCAACAGCAAACCCCTTACCTTTTCCCAAAAATGGCGCCACTGCCATTAACGCAATATATTTGCTAATCACGCGTGGATTTGTATTTTGTTTTAGAAAATCCGGCGCCCCTGTTAAAAACTGCCCTACTAAATGCCTCATCACATTTTCTTGTTTGATATACTCAAACAACCTATCTTGATCAACTTTTAATCCCGGCTGATTTGCTAATTTAAAATTTTCTTTATCCAAAGCCAAAAGACCCTTGGTTAATTCCTCTGCTAATTTCTCTCTTTCCGCACCAGCCCTTACTTGCCATTCTTTTACTACAGCGCGCCTTGCCGCCGGATCCTTTAGGGAAACAAAACCATGTAGATGCTTAACCAACGTATTTATGTATTTCTTACTGCTATTATCAATGCTAAACCTGTCCGGATTAACCGACCGCCCATCTGCCAGCGTCAAGAAATACAAAGCCAACAGTTTCTCTTTATTTAATCCAATGCTGACAAAATATAATAAGTCCTGATATAACGACTGTCTTTGGGCTTCTGTTTCTTTCCCCTTACTATCTGTCCAACGGGCGCGTGCAGATAAATCTTGATGGTGCCAAACCAACCACTGCACCATCTTAATAATCTCATCTTTCTTCTTAGGAGGGATCCCCACTATTAACTGGCGTAATGTTTCCGGCACAAAAACATCTGCCCCTGACAAAGGATGAGGATAACCATATACCATAAAAGCATCTTCCTTGGACAAATCATGCACCAATGCCGCAATACGTAAAGGCAATAAAATACCATCCACCTCCTGCGGCCTTTCCTTGTCCCAGTCTATGTAAAGGCTGTAATTCTCTAAACTATCTATCAAATTCAATAAATGCTGCGATAAGGCAAAAACATGGCCTCCTCCTGCAAATCTTTCATCCGCTTTTCTTAAACCAGGCAGAAAACCTTCCAAAAGACCCGCCTCATGCATTTGCAATAACAGATGGGCAATCTTCCCTTTATGCGCTAACAATAAAAGGAACTCTTTCTTCATGTCTACGGTTACTTTAATCTTTATTTTCTTTAATACGCTTATTAATCTAAAATCAACACCTGCTTCTAGCTTGGCAGCCGTCAAAAAAAGACTTACCGCTTTTGATGGATTAACTCTAAAATACGACTCCCAGTCAAGATTTTGATCTAAGGTTACCATTTTATGAAGATAACTATTACTCGCTTCTTGTAATTGTTTATCTACCCCTAAGAAATAACCCGAACTACGGCTCTCAAGATTAAACCCATTAACCCCAGTCTAACTTCGTGCCGGCGGTTGAATAGCATCACACATATCCAAAATAACGCCCATGATAAAAGGGAATAACTCTCCAATAGCTTGTTGATATTGCATTACGGCTTCATAAGGATTACCTGATTTAATTCTTCTTGGATCATAAACGCGAATCTGCGTATTTTGCCCTACGGCTAATCCATGCCTGTGATTATTTACCAAATCCTGCGCCGGAACTTCTTGTGCTTGTTGCTGAATTTTCTCACTTGCCTCATATAAACTAGTTAACGCTTTCAATAATGATTCTTGCTTCTCTCCAGGGGTAGATGCCATCTTGAAAAGAAGCATCATCAATTCACCTGCCCTTTGCAAGCTAAACTGGTCATTACTAAAAAAATGCTCGAATTGGCTCTTAAATTTAACAATGTTCTTGGGAGAGATTTCATCAACACTCTCTCCAATATTCATATCAAGCCACCTTCTTAAATCCACCCGTTGACCTTGGCCCATCTTATCTAATTTGCCTAGAATGTTAGCGTTTAAACCAACTCTCCTGCCATTTCTAAAATACCATTTCATTTCAAGCATCATCGCCTTAATATCGTCATCCAACAACGCAGCACCTGTTTTTATCTTGTTCATTAGTCCTATTTGCTCAAAAAGATTAGCTAACTTGCTTAAACCGTATAAACCATACTTATCATCAACGGGAATCATCACCTGATAAAAAGCAAAAGGTCCCATATTATCATCCGTACTGATAACCGAAAAGAACGGCAATTCCCTAACCTTTGACATAAAAATATCTCTTTGTTCCAAACCTATCATATCGATTGCCATCGCCGCATTCCCTTTGTTAGGGGAGAGGTCAACTACCGTATTATCCATCCCCGCACCAACTAGATCGCCTAAAACCTCACTAGCCTGAGCACGATTTGTAAAATGAATAGCATCTTGCCATGCTGTCATGCCCGCATCAACCCCACCGGAGAAATACTTGCGTGGAATGGCCTGATTGGTGTATTGATCGTAATCTTCCTTGATATAATTGTAGGCACCCTTCTTAAAAGCTTGCAGGTATTGCTGGTAAATAGCTTGATTGGCCTTGGGGTCACCGTGATTAACGCCATCCACTTTTTGCTGATTAACATAGGCCTTGCCTAACAGACTGTCCTTAAGCGTGCGCTTATACCATTGGGCTAAGATCATGGCACTGAAAATCTGACGAAGCTGGGCAAAATTCTTGCCCTCATTGACTTCTTTTTCAAGGGCAGGTAAAACAACTTCGCGGATGATGGTACTAGCAAGATCCTTTGTCGACGTGCTTGGGGACACGTTCATTTTAGATTCTGATTGAACATCTCCCCTGGTTGGCAATTGGTTCTTTTCTTTCGCTAAATAATCTTCTTCTAGCATTACCTTTAAATGACTTTTGACGATATAGGCGCTGTTGCCTTGTGCGTAGATAGCAGCTTCTTGCGGGATAATCCATACCTTATTAAAGGTATTGACCGGTATGCTGGTGGTGCCAAACTGCTCCTAGGCACGCGCGTACACCTTATCCCAAAATTCTCGACCGATGCCTTCTTCAGGATAAA
>CAYNTZ010000028.1:0-16306 GCA_964400365.1 uncultured Planctomycetales bacterium
CATGGCGATACCTTGATGGGTTTGGATTTAGCCTGCGGCGGGCATTTGACGCATGGGTTAAAAATTAACATTTCTGGTCGTATGTATAATATCGTCTCTTATAAGGTTGATGCAAAGACCGAACGCATTGATATGGATGAAGTCGAACGCATTGCCACCGAAAGTAAGCCTAAGATGATTATCGCCGGATATTCCGCGTATTCGCGTGAATTGGATTTTAAGCGTTTCCGGGCGATTGCCGATAAGGTGGGGGCCTACCTATTTGTGGATATGGCGCATTTTGCGGGGCTGGTGGCTGCAGGTTTATACCCAAACCCAGTGCCTCACGCGCATTTTGTGACGACGACCACACACAAGACCTTACGTGGTCCTCGTGGTGGGATGATTCTGTGCAAACAAGAGTTTGCTAAAAAGATTGATTCAGCTATTTTTCCTGGCATCCAGGGTGGGCCTTTAATGCATATCATTGCAGCTAAAGCAGTGGCCTTTAAAGAAGCCTTAGCACCGGAGTTTAAGGCCTATCAGCAACAGGTCATCAATAATGCCAAGGCCTTTGCCCAGGCGTTGACGGATAAGGGTTTCCGCATTGTAGCTGGCGGTACCGACAATCATTTGTTCATGGTGGATTTACGCCCCAAGAATATCACAGGCAAGGATGCGTCCCATGTGCTGGATTTAGTGCAGATTACGGTGAATAAGAATTTAATTCCCTTTGATACAGCAGCGCCGACGGTAACCAGCGGCATCCGTATTGGCACACCGGCCATCACGACCCGCGGCATGAAGGAAGCGCAAATGAAGCAAATTGCAGGCCTTATTGACCGGGCCATTGTCAATCGCGATAACGAAGCGGAATTAGCCAAGGTGCGCGGTGAAGTTCAACAATTAGCCGATGCGTTCCCGATTTATCCAAATTTATAATGAGATGCCCCAGCTGTCAGCATAAGGATACCAATGTGGTTGATTCCCGGATGAATACGGATGGGACGTCCATCCGTCGCCGGCGTAAGTGTCCCCGTTGTGAAGAACGCTTTACCACTTATGAATATATTGAGGCCTTGCCCTTGATGGTGGTTAAGCGTGATAGCCGTCGTCAGCCTTTTGATAGGACGCGGGTGCTTAATGGGATTATTAAGGCGTGTGAGAAGCGGCCGGTGTCGATTGATAAGATTGAAGCGATTGTCGATGACATTGAGCATGCCATCCGCAAGAAATACGACACGGAAGTTAAGTCCCAGGATATCGGTGAGATGATTATGAACCGCTTGTCAACCCTGGATGAAGTAGCCTATGTGCGTTTTGCTTCTGTTTATCGGCAATTCCGTGATGTGAATCAGTTTATGGCGGAACTTCAGGCCATCTTGGGCAAGAACAAGATTAAGAAGTTAAAAGATAAGAAAGTAAAAATAAAATGATCCGTGTTGAATTAGCCAGGATAATTATCGACGAGAAACGTCAGGACCAAGTGATTGTGTTGAGGGAAAAAGGCGGGGAGCGCCAAATCCCCATTGTCATCGGTTTTATGGAAGCCTCCAGCATTAAGATCAAGGTTTCCGGCGTTGATGTGCCTCGCCCCATGACCCATGATTTATTATTAAATATTGTGGACGCGCTGGGTGCCAAGCTTACGCGTGTGTTAATTGATAAGCTGGTCAATAACACCTTCCATGCCAAATTAGAAATTACATCCAAGGAAGGGGAGGTTAAATTAATTGATTGCCGTCCTTCCGACAGCGTGGCCTTGGCCGTGCGTTTTAAGGCCCCTATCTTTGTGGCTGATGATGTGTTGGAAAAATCAGCCCTCCAACAGCCCTAATGCGATTATTTAACCAGTACCCTCATCTACAACTTATTCAAGAGCAGGCCAAGCGAAATAAAACAGCCTGCTTTCTTGTCGGTGGATTCTTGCGTGATTATTATTTAGGCCGCTTGAGCCATGACCTTGATTTTGCTTTAAACAAGGGATCAATTGCCTTTGCCCGTCAATTCGCCCGTCGTATTAAAGGTGCCTTTGTCTTATTAGATGAAGAGCACGGTTCGGCCCGAGTGATTAAGAATGAGGCCGGAGCGGTGTATAGTTTTGATTTTACTGACTTTCGCGGGGCAGGGATTAAGCAAGACTTGGGGTTAAGGGATTTTACCGTCAATACACTCTGCCTTGATTTGGTGGCTTTTAGCGACGGGGATAGCATTGAGGCGAAGACAATTGATACGTATAAGGCCTTGGTGGATTTGAAGGCAAAAAAGATCCGCTTGGTTTCAGCTAAAGCCTTTATTGATGATCCGCTGCGTTTATTGCGCGCCTATAGCCTCGCCGCTGTGTGGGGCTTCAAATTTGATGCTAAGGCCTTAGGTCAAATTAAGAAAGACAAAGATTTAATCACCAAACCTGCCATGGAGCGGGTGCGCGAGGAGATATTCAAAATATTAGCTTCCCCGCGTGCGCATGAGATTTTTACAGCCATGGATAAGATTGAGCTATTGCCTAAGGTGATTCCACAGGTAAGTATCATGTATGGTGTGGCCCAAGGCGGCTATCATCACCTGGATGTGTGGAAGCACTCACTTGAGGTCTTAAATCAGTTGGAAATCATCGCCGCTGATGCCCGGCGGGATTTAACGGTTGCTGCGTATTTTGATGAAGCCATTGGCGGCGGGCATACGCGGTTGAGCTTATTAAAATTAGCCGCACTGCTGCATGATGTGGGTAAGCCAGACACAAAAAAGAAGGAAGGCGATCGCTTTACCTTTCATGGGCATGAAAATGTGGGCAAGGGCATTACGCGCTTGGTGGCCAAGCACCTGCGTTTATCTGTCAAGGAGCGCTACTTTTTAGAAGATGTGGTGCAGATGCACCTAAGGCCTGGATATTTATCCAATTTCAAACAACCATCGTCAAAGGCTATATTTCGTTTTATGCGCGATGCCGGCAGCGAGGGTGCGGCCTTGGCCTTTCTAGGTTTAGCCGACCAAGCCGCCACCTGCGGTCCAAAAACCACCAAGGCCAAAACCCAACATCACACCAAGATCTGCCGCATGTTGATCGATAAATTTTTTGAAGTCAAAGCTGCACCAGCAGCGAAGCCTCGTATATTGACGGGTAATGATTTAATTAAGAAGTTAAAACTAAAACCATCGCCACTATTTGCTAAAGTCTTAGATGCTGTTGAAGAAGCCCAGGCCCTAGGTCAGATAAGCACAACGGATGAAGCCCTGAGCCTAGCGCGTAAAATTGCTAAGGTATAAGAACGATGCGACTATATCAATTGCCATGCACAGTCATTCAAGTTAAAGGCAATGCGGCCAATTTCATTAGTGGCTTAAGTTCCAACACTCTTGATAAGTCGATGAATGCCTTTTTAAATTTACATGGCCGCATTATTGCCACTTGCTGGCAGCAGCGGATCAGTGACGAAGAATATTGTCTAGCTGTTCCTAATGTAGCTGTCGAAGCCTTGCTTGCGCATTTAAACCGTTACGCCAAATTAAGCCGGGCGCAGATTATTCAAACCAATTTAAAGGTCTACCTAGATTTAGATGCGCCGCAGGCCTTGGTCATTACAGCTCAAGAGCAAACGGTACCCGTTAGTGACGATGAGTTTACGCTATTTCGTTTAAAGACTAATTTGCCGTTAATGGGCATTGATTATCAAGCGGATGAGTTTATCCTTAACGTGCATGAGCATAACTATACGTCTTATACTAAGGGGTGCTTCCTAGGCCAGGAGCCGGTAGCCAAGGTGCACAACCGTTCCAAGCCAACCCGTAAGCTGATTGTTAAATACGCGGATGAGTGTAGCGAAGAGGAAAAAGCTAGAATGACATCGCAAATTAAAGACTCCAGCAATGGCCGCATAATGGGATTTGTCTTTGTCAAAAATCTTTAGCCGTGTTAGTATATCATCTTGTTAGATATGTCTGGATTAAACATGTGAATGCGGGGCTAGGCAAGCTTCCTTTCGGCTTCAACCCCCCCCAGCCCCCATAACACATGCACGTTCTCGTTTGGCATTACTATAGGTTAATCGTTGTTGGTTTATTAAAGGTGGCATGTGATGGGGGACGTTTCAGCCTTCAGGAACTTGCCTACCCCCGCATAAGACGTGATATTTAAATTGCATGGAGATTATATGAATTTAAGAACTAAAGCCGTACACACCGGCGTTAATATTGATAAGACCTTTAATTCGGTGATTACCCCAATTTACCCGACCTCGACATTCTATTTCGACGAGATCGGTAAGAATAAGGGCTATGATTATACCCGCAGTGGTAACCCCACGCGTGCGGCCCTTGAAGCCAACATTGCGGCCCTTGAAGGCGGAGTCAATTGTTCCGCCACTGCCACCGGCATGGCTGCCATCACTGCCGTCATGTTTTACCTCAAGCCCGGCGATCACATCATTACCGGCGACGATATCTATGGCGGCACCTACCGTTTATTTAACGCGGTATTAAAGCCCATGGGTTATGATTTTTCTTTTATTAATTTGCGCGATATCGCGAAGGTCAAGGCCAGCATCAAGAAAACCACCAAGATGTTCTGGATTGAAACCCCCAGCAATCCGTTGCTTAATATCATTGATTTGGAAGCAGTGATAGGCCTGGCGAAAAAGACCAAGGCCTTAGCTGTCGTCGATAACACCTTCTTGTCCCCGTATTTCCAAAAGCCCTTTGAGTTTGGTGCCGATATCGTGGTGCATTCCACAACAAAATACCTCAATGGTCATTCCGACGTGGTGGGTGGAGCGATTGTTTATGCTAATAAAGAAGTTCAAGAGCGCGGCCGTTATTTAGTGAATGCGCTGGGCGTATCTCAATCACCCTATGATGCTTGGCTGGTTTTGCGCGGGGTAAAAACCTTGGTGCCGCGCATGGAGGCGCATCAGGCTAATGCGATCAAATTAGCCCATTTCCTCGAGGGGCATAAAAATGTTAAGAAGGTTTATTACCCTGGTCTTAAAAGTCATCCGCAAGGCGCTTTAATTAAGAAGCAGATGAAGGGCTTTGGGGCCATGTTGGCTTTTGAATTAGATACAAGCAAGGTGACGCTTAATAAATTTTTTAAGAAATTAAAATATTTTGCCTTAGCTGAATCGTTGGGTGGGGTGGAATCCTTAACAGAATCACCTTGGTTTATGAGCCATGCCTCCATGGGTGAGGCGGGCTTAAAGGCATCTGGCATTACCAAGGAAACCGTGCGTGTTTCCGTCGGTATCGAAGATGCGGATGATTTAATTGCTGATTTAAACCAGGCATTAAAGGCATAATATGACAAAAAAATATCTTGGGATGCTGTTAATTGCCTGCACCTTGGCTAGTCGTCCTGCGAATGCCGCTATTGGCGACATTGAAGCCGCGGTGATGGATAAGGATTATGTTGCTGTTAAGCAATTAGCGACGGAAGTTCTTAAATCCACCGCGGATAAGACCAAGCGCGTTGAAGCCGAATATTATTTAGGGTTAGCCCAATTGCGTTTAGGGCAATATGCCCAGGCCCGCAAGGCTTTTCAAATGGTGATGGAAGCGACCAGTGATAAGGACTTCTATGATAAGGCGGCTGTCGGCATGCTTGAAGGCCTGGTGTTGGCGGGTTTTTATAAAGACGCGCTAAAGGAAGGGGAGCGTTTATTAAAGAGAAGCCCTAACTCGCCATTTTTAAGCGTGGTTTACTTGAAAATGGCGCGCACCAATTTGAAAATGATGCAGTGGTCAAAGGCCAATGAGTACTTAAATAAGATATTAACTGAATTTCCAGATAGCTTAGAAGCGCCTTTAGCGAGGCAGTTGATGGAAGAAAAAGAATATTTTACCGTCCAGGTTGGCTCTTTTGCCGATAAGGGCAGGGCCTTAGCCTTAAGCAATGAATTAAAAAATGCTGGGCACTACGCTTATATTGTTGAAATATTATCACCGGAAGGCAATAGGTTTTATCGGGTACGGGTTGGCCAAATGACGTCCTTGCCGGATGCAAAGAATTTAGAGAAACGTTTAGCGCAGTTAGGTTATCCCACATTAATTTACCCGTGACAATATCTCCAATTATCTTTATTGTAGGCCCGACCGGTGTTGGTAAGTCTGACGCGGGGCTTTTGTTAGCCAAGCAGCTTGGCGGTGAGATTATTGCCTGTGATGCCATGCAGGTGTACCAGGAAATCGCCATTGCCTCGGATAAGCCTACCAGCCAACAGCGTCAAACCATCCCGCACCATTGCTTGGACTTGGTTTCTGTTACCCAGGATTTTAATGTGGCGCAATATGCTAAGGCGGCACTTGCAGCCATTGCCGATGTGCGCAAACGCGGTAAGGTTCCGATTGTCTTAGGCGGCAGCGGCATGTACATGGCCGTTTTGCTCGACGGTATTTTTGAAGATAATATCAAGGATAATGAACTGCGTGAATCCTTGGAGCATGAGGCCAAGTCAGATAGCTTGGGGCTGCATGAACGTTTAAAACAACTAGATCCTGCCTCAGCAGCGAATATCCATCCTAATAATGTTAAACGCGTGATTCGTGCCTTGGAAGTGGTGATGTTGACCGGCCAGCCGTTGTCAGCCATGCAGCAGAAACGCTCAGGGCTTTGGGGCAAGGATGAGATCAAGATATTTGCATTAAACCGTCCTCGCGAAATTTTGTACGAACGGGTTGATGCTCGGGTGGATCGTATGTTTGCGCAGGGCTTGGTTGAAGAAATTAAGAAGGTTATTGAATTGCCATTAAGTGTTACAGCGGCGGGCATGATTGGGGTGGTCCAGGTGGGGGGGTATTTAAGGGAGCAGTATAGCTTAGACCATGCAGTGACCATCATGAAGCGGGATACCCGACATTATGTCAAGCGCCAGTTGACCTGGTTTAATCGGGAGAAGCGGTTGCAATGGATCGAGATTGGGCCTAAGTATACGCCACAGACCATTGCTAATCAGATTGTTCAATTGATATAGCGGTGAGGCGGTTATTGGCAAACATTGTTCAGCCCAGAGAAGCCGGTACAATCTTCCCTAATATTAGAAGGGAACATGGAAGATTGTGCTAGGCTTCAAAGGGCATTCACAATATTTTTCCAACAACCGCCTTATATATGTAATCTAGGAGGAACGTGAGAGAAAGAATATTATTAGCGATTGTGACAGCGGCGGGGCGTAGTTCTTGGACTCCTGAGGATGATGCCAAGGAAATGACTGAGTTGATTGAGTCTTGTGGTGGCACGGTGGTGCACACGGTGTTTTGTAAGATTATTCCGCCGACGGCTTCTCACTTGTTGACCAAAGGCAAGGTAGAAGAGATTAAGGTTTTATGTGAAGCGGGCGGCATTGATTGTGTCATCGTTGGTGCGGAATTAAAGGGAAGTCAGCAGCGTAACTTGGAAGAAGATTTTGGCATTAAGACCCTCGACCGTACCCAGTTAATCCTTGATATTTTTGCTAAACATGCCACGAGTCAAGAAGGGCGGATGCAGGTGGAGTTAGCGCAATTGCAGTATATGCTGCCGCGTTTAGTTGGGCAAAGCACCGAATTATCCCGTCAGGGCGGCGGGATCGGTACCTCGGGGCCTGGTGAAACTAAGCTTGAAGTTGACCGCCGGCGTATTGGTGAGCGCGTGACTAAGTTAAAGGCCATGCTTAAGGATGTCAGCCAGAGCCGCCAAATTAAACGCAAGAAACGCCATGACAATGAAATCCCAACCATTGCCTTAGTCGGCTACACCAACGCGGGTAAGTCCACCTTATTAAATACCTTAACCAATGCGGGAACTCTGACCCACGACGGGCTTTTTACTACCTTGGACTCCTTGTCCCGCCAGGCGGTGCTGCCTAATAACCGCAAGGTGGTTTTTTCTGACACCGTTGGGTTTATGCATGCCTTACCGCACGGGTTGATTGAAGCCTTTAAAGCCACCCTCGAAGAAGTAGCCCAAGCAGATTTATTGCTGCATGTGATGGATATTAGCCATGAGAATTACCGCAATTTTCATGAGGCGGTCAATAAGGTCTTGGAAGAATTAAAGGTGCTGGATAAACCCACCATCTTGGTCTTAAATAAAATTGATCAATTAGACGATCAAGACCGCTTATTTGAATTCAACAAGAAGGGAACCATGAGCATTGATATTTCTGCCTTAAAAGGGCTTAATATCAATGGGCTTTTATTATTAATTGAAGAAGCCTTGTCTGAAGGCGAGATTGAAGTTGATGTGGTGCTTCCTGCCAGCCGCATGGACCTAGTTAACCTGGCCTACGCTCAAGGCCATGTAAGCGAGGTTAAATATTTAAGCAAAGGCATCCGCCTCAAAGCCACCCTTCCCGTCAAAACGGCTGCCTTGCTTAACCGCATTCGTTGACATGTACATCTAACTATGTTAAATTAAAGCCCATGTTTCGATATCTCCTGCTTTTATTAGTTTCTGTTATTCTTATTAGCCCATCCTTAAGCCATGCCGCATGGATTTGGACGCCTGAGACAGGTAAATTTATTAATCCCAAATGGGCGGTTAAGTCAACCCCTAAAGAACAGCTTCAATATGGCCTTTCGTTTTATGAGATTAAGGAATACCCCAAGGCCATGGTTGAGATGAAGAAGCTGATCCGTTCCTACCCGCGCGCTAAGGAAGCCCCGGAAGCGCAATATTATATCGGGCAGTCATTGGAAGAATTAAATAAGCCCTTTGACGCCTACAAGGCCTACCAGTTGGTCATTGATAAATACCCTTTTAGCGAACGCGCCGGTGAAATAGTGGAGATCCAATACCAAATAGGCAATCAACTTTTGGAAGGCAAAAACAGGCGGGGTGGATGGGTGGAAGCGGTGATGGGCGGGGATGACCGTGTTATTGAGATATTTAAGACGGTGATAAAGAATGCGCCCTATGGTAAATTCGCGGCTATTTCCCAATATAAGATTGGCCTGTATTTAAAAGAAAAAGGCTTATATCAGGAAGCTCGGGATGAATTTGAAAAGACCTTGAATGATTATCCTAACACCGAGTGGGCCAAGGCTGCTAAATTCCAAATTGCCATGGCCGATACCAGCCGTTCTTCTACTGTCCAGCATGAACAAAAGGTGACCAGCGTTGCATTAGAAGAATTTAAGGAATTTGTCAAAAGCCATCCGGAGAGCGAATTGACGCCCCAGGCTAAGAATCAAATTGCTAGGTTAAGGGATAAGGAAGCTGAGAACCAGTTTATTATTGCTGAATTCTATTCAAAACAGAAGAATTATAAGTCTGCCAGGGTTTATTATAATGAAATTGTCAATAAGTACGCAGATACGGCGTTTGCGGCCAAGGCTTTAACCCGTCTTAAGAGTATTGGTGAATAATCATGCGGCATTTGTTAATAGCTGGGGCGTTGCTTTTTGGGGTATTGGGGTGCGGCTACACCACCGGCTCCTTATTGCCTAGCAATTACCGCATTATCGCCATTGAACCATTTAAAAATAATGTTGGTTTTGTTACGGATAATACGCGCCGCCTTTATGTGCCCTTATTGGAATCAAAGGTAAGGTCAGCCTTGATTGACCGGTTTAATTTTGATGGGCATTTACGCGTTAAGGAAAGCCAGAAGGCTGACTTAATTTTGAAGGGCGAATTAACTGGTTTTGATCGTGATGAATTGCGCTTGAGCGATAACCAGGACGTGCAGGAATACCGTATCCGTATTACTGTATCATTAACCTTGATGGATCCGACAAGCCCTGAGCCGGTGTGGGTTGAACCATCCTTTTCCGGTGAGACCACCTATTTTGTCAGTGGCCCCCAAGCTAAATCTGAAAGCGACGCATTAACCGCTGCCTTAACTGATTTGTCCCGTCGTATTGTTGAACGAACCATCGAAAACTGGTAAAAGCATGGTTTACTTGCTTTTAGGTGATGACACTGCCGCTAAAGATGTCAAAATCGCTGAAATAAAATCCAAAATATTCAAAGACCAGCAGTCGGCCTTATTTGATTTCGATAACCTTGATGCGAAAGAATTAAGCGCCCAAGCCTTGAAGAAATCTTTAATGTCCTTGCCGGTGTCGGCGGGGAAGCGGTTGATTATTTTAAGGCAGGTGCATAAATTAAAAGCCGCAGATATTGCAGTCCTGCTTAATTTCTGCAAGAAACCGTTAGACCATTGCGATGTAATCCTGGAGTCGACGGAAAAGACTTTGAAGGGTGATTTAAAAGATTTGCCCCTGTATGCCAAGGGCATGGTCTTTGGCACGCCAGAGGGGCCCAATGTTTTTGATATGACGCGCCTAATTACCTCGCGCCGCGGGGCTGATGCCTTAAAGATGTTAGATGGTTTTTACCAGGAGCATACCCATCCCTTGCAGATCATGGGGGCCTTGGTGTGGTATTGGGGTAAGGAAGGGCGCGCCTTGGGTAAGGATAAATTTGAACGCGGTTTAAAAGCCTTGGAAGCAGCGGATTTAAATATTAAGCGCAGCCGGCTTAATCCTGAATATGCGGTGGAGAAGTTAGTTGTTGAGTTGATTGAGTTGCGCAAATAAAAAACCCTTCAACTTTTTCAAGCGAAGGGTTTTTTAAAAGCCTACGGAGCTAATTAATTACTTAGCCGCGGCAATAAGTTTGGCGAAGCGGGATTTACGACGGGCTGCAGTTTTCTTATGCATAACCTTACGTTTGGCCGCTTTATCCATCTTCTTGTAGAGCTCACTTAATGCGGCTTTGGAATCAGCCTTCTTATCGGCAATCGCAAGGGTGAACTTCTTGATGGTTTTCTTTAAATCAGTACGGATATCCAAGTTTTGCATATGCTTGGTATGTGAATTACGTAAATCTTTAATAGCTGTACGGCGTTGTGGCATTGAGAAACTCCTGTTGAATTTTTTGTCATTTCCCTGTAGGCGGAAATCTAATAAGGCGATAATATAGCAAACCCCTTAATTTATGTCAACACCTAATAATACAACCCCCCATGCGCATAAAACCATCATGAAATCTGGCACTATTGTTGCCAGTGGTGTGTTAACGTCACGGGTGTTGGGTTTTTTCCGGGATGTAGTGCTAGCGCATTTCCTTGGTACAGGCGTTATTGCGGAAGCGTTCTTTGTAGCCCAGCGCATCCCTAATTTATTCCGTGATTTGGTAGGTGAAGGGGCGGCTAATGCGGCGATTGTGCCTGTCGTATCTGAATATGCGCAAAAGAAGTCTCGCCAAGAGTGGCAGGAGCTGATTAATGCGGTGATGTCCTGGGGGATTATTATCTTAGGGGGAATCACCATTGTTGGCATGCTGGCCGCACCTTGGATTGTGCATTTGATTGCGCCAGGGTTTGCTAATGATGCGGTCAAAATGCAATTGACGGTTGACCTAACCCGGCTGATGTTTCCTTATTTGGTATTAATTGCGTTAACGGCGTTTCAGGTGGGGATTTTATATTCCCTTAATTCTTTTGTAGTGCCAGCCTTTGGGCCGTGTTTGCTTAATATTGCCATGATTTTAAGCGTGTGGGTAGCCTGTCTTTTTTCTTGGCCGTTGGCCTATGTTTTATCGGTAGGGGTTTTGGTCGGGGGGGTATGGCAATTTTGGGCGCAATGGTGGGCGTTAAAGCGCAGGGGGGTCAATTGGCATTTCCCCTTATTTGCTAAGACATCGCGGCGGTTAAATCATGAGGGGGCCCGCCAGATTGGGCGTTTGCTGGTGCCTCGCTTATGGGGCTCGGCGGTATACCAGATGAATATTTTTGCGGATACCATTTGCGCGTCGCTTTCGGCCATTGTTGGTGGTGGGGGGGTGGCTGCTATTTATTATGCCGCGCGCATTATCCAGTTTCCTTTAGGTGTTTTTGGTTATGCCCTATCGTCTGTTAGTTTGCCGGTTTTGTCCAGGATTGCCGCCCAGGGTGACATGGCGCGTTTTAATGAAACGCTTAATTTCTCCTTGCGTAAGCTGATGATGGTTTTAGTGCCTTGTGGGTTGGTGATGGCGGTGTTTTCTCATTTGATTATCCAATTGGTTTTTGAGCGCGGGCAATTCGACAGCCAGTCAACGGCGATCACGGCGCAGGTTTTGTTTTATTCAGCTTTAGGCCTGCCTTTCTTTGGTGCTTCCCGCATTTTAGTGATGGCCTTTTATGCCCTGCAGGAAACCAAGGCGCCGGTTAAGATAGCGACGATATGTTTAGGTGTTAATGTGGCGCTTAATTTGATTTTGATGTTCCCCATGAAGATGGGTGGTATTGCCTTAGCCAGCACCATTGCCAGCGCGGTTAATTGCATCCTGTTGTGGCAGGGGTTGAAGAAAAAGGGCGTGGAGCTATGGACCTTAAAGCAACAGTAAAAGCCCTGCCCACGACCAGCGGTGTTTATCTTTATAAAGATGCCAACGGGGCAATTATTTATATCGGCAAGGCCATTAATATCCGCAAGCGGGTTGAGTCGTATTTCCGTATCAATACTCAAAGTTTAAAAACAGACCTACTAGTTAAACATATTGCCGCAATTGACATTATTCATACAGCTTCCGAAGCCGAGGCCTTAATTCTTGAAGCTAGTCTCGTCAAGCAGCACCAACCTAAATACAATATTGAATTAAAGGACGGCAAGACCTATCCGTATATCCAAATCACCAAGGAAGAATTTCCGCTGGTGTCAGTGGTAAGGCCGCAAATAAGGGGACATGTACCTAATGCTGCTTTAGGGCCGATTTCCGGCCAAGAATTAGGTACGTGTCCCCATATTTACGGCCCCTACGTAAATCCGTCGCTGATCCGCGAAGCCTTGCAAATTATTCGCAAAATTTTCCCCTTCCGTTCATGTGATCCGTATGCCTCAAAGCTGTGCTTGGATTATCACATCGGCCTATGTCAGGGGCCTTGCGAGGGAAAGGTATCAAGGGAAGAATACACTAAGAATATCCGCAATGTGCGCTTAATTCTCGAGGGGAAGAAGGATGATTTGTATAGATACCTCAACACGGAAATGGAGGAGTTTGCTAGAAAAAAGGATTTTGAAGCAGCGGCTAAATTGCGTGATCAGATTCGGGCGATTGGCGCGCTTTATTCAGGCACCGGGGATATTAATTATTTTAAAGAAGCTGAGCAACTGCAGCGGGCCTTGAATTTAAGCAAGGCGCCCATGCGCATTGAATGTTTTGATAATTCCAACACCATGGGCCAGCAGTCGGTAGGGGCGATGGTGTCGTTTTTAAATGGTAAGCCGGATAAGGCCAATTACCGCCGGTTTAAGATTAAGACGGTGGCAGGGATTGATGATTTTTTAATGATGGCTGAAATTGTCGGCCGCCGCTACAGCCGTTTGCAAAAAGAAGGCCTGCCTTATCCTGATTTAATTGTTATTGATGGCGGCAAAGGCCAATTGAGCGCTGCCAACGCGCAGTTAAAGAAGCTGGGGGTGATGATCCCGATTATTTCCTTGGCTAAGCGTGAGGAAGAAATTTTTACCCCTGGCAAACGCAATCCTATTAAATTATCCCATGATTCATTAGGTCTAAAACTGCTCCAACGCATCCGTGATGAAGCTCACCGTTTTGGCCTAAACTACCACCGCCTCTTGCGTGCCAAGAAGATGGTTGGGTAGGGAGAATAAACAAAAACCCCAAAATATATTTTCATTAGATCCATAAGCCAATGATATATAAATACTTATGTATCTATGTCCTGTTTTGCCCAGCTTGCCCTTTTTTAATTATGTGGTACACTTTATTTAAAATAATCCAAAGAGTTAGTTGATACTTATGATTAGAATAATTCAAATTATTCTGCTTTTTTCTTTTTTTACTCAGCAGATAATCCCCTATGGTTACGCAGATGCGGTTAAGCATTCTTTGATTCCACAATTGCCGGCACCCCAAGGTATTGTTACACTTTCCAAACCATATCAGCCGTTGAATATTCAAGGGTTGACCGTAAACCCAAAGAATCCGTTGGCTTTTAATTTTATCGTTGATGCGGGACAAACAAAATGATCCAGTCAGGAACTAAAAGGCCATTGTGCTAAATTAGTTAAATATTTCCTGGCGGCCATGACGGTGCCGGAAGCAGATATGTGGGTCAATCTTTCCCCGTATGAGAAAAACCGCATCATTCCCGATGTATTTGGCCAAACCATCATGGGCCGTGATTTATTAGCCCAAGATTATGTCTTAAAGCAAATCACTTCATCCATGATTTACCCCGAGCATGAGCTGGGTAAAGAATTTTGGAACAAGATTTACGCCCAGGCGCAACAGCGCTTTGGCACTACCCAGATGCCGGTGAATACTTTTAATAAGGTATGGATTGTCCCAGATAAGGCTGTTGTGTGGGAACATAACGGCTCTGCCTATATTGTTGAAAGTCGCTTAAAGGTGATGCTGGAAGAAGATTATCTTGCATTAGAAAAGAATGCCTCCACTGTGATTCCCGAAAGCCTTAATCGGGAATCCAATTCAAAGAACGTCAATAAACTCGGCTCCCAAGTAGTGCGTGAGCTGGTGATCCCAGTCCTTGAAAAAGAAGTGAATGAAGGTCAACATTTCACTGCCTTGCGTCAAATATACAGCGCCATGATCTTGGCGCATTGGTACAAGATTAGTTTTAAGCAAGGCCTGTTAAGCAAGATTTACGTTGATCAAAATAAAGCCAAAGGGTCAGATTGGCAGGAGGAAGGTCGATCGACGTTAACACCACAACATATCTATCACAATTATTTAAAGGCCTTTAAGAAGGGGGCCTATAACTATATTAAAGAAGAGGCTGATCCGCAAACAGGTGAAGCTATCCCGCGTAAATATTTTTCTGGCGGGTATCATTTTACTGCAGCGGCGATGACTGCCTTGCCTGCCAGTCGATATCCTAATATTGCCACCCTGCCCGCAGCCTTTTCAAGGGCATTAGCTAAACCAAAGGCATTTAATGTCAGCGTTAATTTAAGCGGCATTAAGAATGCAGCGATGTCCAGTGATGCTTTAAAGGAAGCTTTGTTAAAATTTGGCATGACAGGCCCAGAGGCGGATGCAGTAGTTGATACGTTAAGAGAAATGTCAATAAAGGCGAATGGCCAGGAATTATTAAGGACTATATACGAGGCTGTTAATAATGAGGTGCCTATTAAACTTGAACTTTGGCAAAAGTTACAGGTGGATCCTTCTGTTGCATATGAAAAATTAGGTTATAGCAAACAAACTAATTCTTTTCGTGAACCATATTTATCGCTGTTTAAGATGTCCGTTCGAAAAGTAGATGACAGGTATGAATTGCGGGATCCTTTTACCGCAGATTTAGAAAATCTGTCTCGATTTAATTTTCGAGCATTTTTTTGTGGTGTGGTTGTTGCTGGGGTTGTGGGGTTGAGCGTAGGATCATTCTTCTTTAAAGTAGTTGCCCCAACAAATATCCGATGGAAAAAGTCTGCGTCAACAATTCTTGCTCATGAGAATAATATCAAGGAATTAGATCAATACCTGCAAGACAAGCAATATGAAAAAGGACTTAAGCGGGCATTCTTTTTTATTCATGATTATTACGCGTGGCTGAATGATTTAGGTGCGGCATCTGATAAGGGCAAGAAAGAGATCATGTTAAAAATAGCGGATATGTCTGGGAGAATTTTTGGTATGGGGGGTTTATTATCCAGGGGTGGTCTTTTTGGAGAAGGAGCCCCTCAAGATTTAATCTTGCCTCTAAATGAGTTTAATAAGGAAGAAGAGGTTAGGAATTTTGAAAGAAACAGGATTAAGCGTATAGCCTTAGTTAGAGAGGCCATAGAGTTATGGAATATGAAAAAGGATTATTTAAAAGCCATTGATAAATTTATGCAAGGAATTTTAGTTGTAGAGGAAATGGCTAGGGCTGTGAAGAATCATCCAGAATACTTTGGTAACCATCCAGCCAGTGTTAAAGAATATGAAGATATTATTGCAGGGATTAAAAGAAGTATATCGGCGTGTATCAGTGAAATGAGTAAGGAGGAGCGTAGAAGGTTCATTGTTGATGAATTGTCAGCGTTAAATAGAAAAGATAAAGAATTAGCTAGCCAGCAAAAAGATTTAAGAACTCAGGCGTTTAACAATGGGGTGATTAAGGAGGGGCTTGATCCTCAGATTTTTGTTCCGATCATTAATGAACAACTATCTTTTAGGGCGCGCGTGAGCGTATTGGAACAATTCATTGAAGCTTATCCTGATAAAAATGAAGAGATAGATGCTAAACCTATTGGATTAATACAGGAAAAGATAAGCATGGGGGGGCTTCAAAGCTTCATTCCTATTTTAAAATCAGCAATCCTGGGTAATTTACAACAGATGAATGCGTACAGGTATTTTTATGCCTCTGGCAGTAAAGACATGGCCATGAGTGCTCCA
>CAYNTZ010000029.1:0-16088 GCA_964400365.1 uncultured Planctomycetales bacterium
CCTGCTTGAAGCTAAGGCTTTTTTAATAATATTTAATACAGCCCTTAAGCGCCGCGGGTACATCGCAGGGTTAAAATTTTTCATCACCTGGGCGATAAGGCCAAAACCATCCCCTTCTTTCTTAGGATTATAAAAGGCCACGCCGACCTTACGCAGGGTTTCATATGCGTTATGATTCCGTCTATGATCAAAACACACGGCATGTTTCTCAGAAAAACTCAACTGCCACACAAAGGCCTCGGCCTGAGCCACATAGGCACTAAAGGGCTGTGTAGCATCCAGCTCTTGGCTTCGCTCTAAATGCGCAACCAAATCCTGCAACCACACGGTACGCGGCACTTGAGCTACAACCTGCCACATATCGCCATGGAAGAATTCTGAAGCAAAGAGTCCTTCTGATTCAAAACCCTTCACCATGCGCTCAACCCTTACTGCCGCGCGCATATTAGCCACAAAACCCTTTACCCCATCCTTAGTTTCTAACTTGGCATACAGCATCTTATATAAACTTAAAACTTCATCATTGTTCGCTATCTGACCAAAAAAACTAATATCATCATTAACCATAACTTCTGCAATCTGGCAAATAAGATCCACCCTATTGATATCGATCGTTTTATAGACATCTGCGATCTCCCTTGAGAATTCTTTTATCAGCTCTCCAGTTGCGTACGGCCAGCGTTCAAACATCGACAAAATCTTGGCATGGTTCTCCTTATGCCTGCCATAATAAAAGACCACAAAAATAAATAAATGCCAGAAACCTTCCGACATAAACATCTGCTTATCCCCGTCGGAGAGATTCTTATATTGAAGGCCAAACGCCTCCAGCGCCCGGACGTCCCTGGACCCTAGGGCTAACATCAACGCCTGTAAACGTTCAAATATGTACCTTACGTTCTCGGTATTTGCTATTTTCCTGTTAAAAAGATCTGCTACCCAAACTTGCACGTCAAGTTGGTCTTGGCCCTTATTCCTCTTGGCTTCCTCAACAAAATTTGTCCATCCTAAATAGAGGAATGAATAATGTTTCTTATTGCCTGAATGGCCAATAAGGTCTCTTAACGCCTCCAACAATAAATGAAAATTACCCGGCAAGAGCAAACGTCGATTCACATATAATTTATTCCTATAGAAGGCTATGTCGATATCCGCACTATCTATCACCGCCATTGCGCTGGCATCTAATAACTTTATTAATCTTTTTACAGTCTTTTTAGTATCTGTATATGGCTCAAGAGATTCTAAGGCTGTCTCTAAAAGAGATTCCATCAGGTTCCCGCCGTTTACAACAACCCATAGGACTCCCGCTTCCCGCGATGCCTTAATGTCACGTTTTAAATGATGCGTGATATCTGCTTCCTGATGACTACCACCAGCCATGGGGCATGGAAAGGCTAATTCCATAAAGGGAGCGTTCCTACTTTTTAAAAGATTATCAATCAACGTTGTGGTATGCGTAGACTTAAAGAATCGTGTAAGAAGGGCAGAATCATTGCTTTGATACATGGCGTAGGCTTCGGAAATAATGGCCAACGGATGGCCATAATGTTTCCTTAAGGTGCGGTACAGACGCTGATAACCCCAGCTTGGCGGGGCTGGCTGACCAAACTCATAGCGGTACACTTCACGTAAAAGATGTGCATTGCGCGCACTTAAGAACTTACTTGCTATAGCTTTTACTTTTCTGACTAATACTTCATCGGTTGAACTAAAATCAGGGCTTAGGCTTAAGGTCGCTGCAAACACAAAATGAGCCCGCGCGTGCCTGATTGTCTTTTTAACACCGACGGATGTTTTATTATCTGAATGGTCTTGATTAATAATAATCAGCCCCCTGGAGGTCACCACATCCGCGCGGCCCTTAAAATTACGTCCTGCGACGGTAAAATGATCAAAGAAAGCCTGCGGCGCTTTGAAAGTAACTTTCTCCCAAAGCTGGGGATAATAAGTACTCATTTCATTTAAGGCCTTGGATGCAGTGCGATAAGCTTCTTGCGGGCCATAGGTAATTAGATTAATCAAATTATTGATTAATGCTACACCTCTTTCCGAGGATGTAGTTGTTTCTCTGTAGTCATGTTGATATACCATTAAAACAAACCTGAGTCGTCGAGCATAAAGATCAGGTCGTTGATTGCGCATCACCTGCGCCATTAAACCAAAATCAATACCGTACTCCTTAGGATTCCATAATTCAAGTTGAGCATTTCTAAGAAACTTTAAAGTACGCTTAGGCCCCATCATAGAAGAATTAAAGTTCATAAATAAAGCATATTGCTCTGCCTGAGCTACATAGAAACCGAAATTTGCGCCTGGGTGCTTTGCCTGAAGTTCTAAAAGCTTATTCAAAAAGTCATTCAAAAACATACTCTTATGATATATGTTGCTGTTTAATATCACATCTGCCATTACAGGCCACATATCCCCTTTCACTAATCCATTAATTGCAACCTTAGCTTTTTCTTGTCCACTCATAGTGCTATCTTGATAAATCTGCGCGGCGGCACACATATTCCTCACAAAACTCCTACTTTCGTCGGTAAAAGCAATGTGATGCGCCATATAGGCATAGATGGATAAAATTTCCCAAACAGCATCCTTGCATTGTATTCGAAAATTATCGGTCAACGCCCTCTTTGCTTGCTCATCCTGGCGAAGAATTTGCAGAAGTGATTCGCAAAATTCAAAAAATAACCGCGCCTGTTCCTGCGAAATCTTCTTTTGTGTTTTAATTTGACGGTTAAGACTTCTAATAATCTTGACGGCTAGAAAATAATCCATATCCTTTGCTAATAATGAAGCTATCATGCCAGGAACCTTATCTTTAAATTCAGGATGGGATGAAAAATCAATAAGCAGGGCAATGCAAAAATCAACCAGGGCCAGATCACTGTAAAGATCAAAACCCTTTCTAGCCTTTAACTGGGTATCACAAGCGTCCCATTTCTTAAGAACCATGGCGCGCATGTCCGTTTCTTCTTTATGTAGATCAATTAAGGCTTGCAATTGCAGCAAATAAATCCCGTTACCTTCCGAATGAAATTGCTTGATCAATTCCCTCGCCCATTGCTTAGCACTTGTTATGCCTTTAGATTTTTTGGGGGTTAACACATTGAAATCTTCCATCAAAGGATTAATACGGCCAGGGGTCGTCCACCCATTACGACGAGCGATATCCTTGGCAACATCCCTTAACGGGAGCAGTGCTGCGGTAAAGTATTCCGGCAATAAATAGTTGCGGTTAACATACAAAACCCTTTTGTTTGTTAATTGCACGCTAATGTGGGGATTATCCGTAAAAAGTACCTGAAACAGGGACGTTATATTTGATAATTCCCCGACATTCCCAATCATACGGCGAATAATGCCCCACACCAAATTCTCCCCTAAGGAAGGCTTGGCGTCACGCGGCTTCTTTAATGTACCCATTAATAAAACAGGCAATAAAGGCAGCCCTGCCTGCACCGCTTCCGGCAAAGCTGTGACACTCTGGCCTAAAAGTGCTAGCACGCCAACACTACCTACGGAAAGCGCAACGAATAAAATAGCTGAAATCGTTGAATGCAGTCTATCAGAACCCTGTATTTCCTTTCCTAAGGCTAGCGGACGCAGGGGCTTGTTTAATGATTCTGCCCAATGTTTTAGAATAAGCACGCGAGTAGCCAAGATGCTCTGTGCCTCTGATACCCCATCCACAAAACCATCCAACACAATAGGTGCATGTCTTTCCTTAACTTGAGCTGTCATCGAGGCTGTTTTAGCGTGATACTCCTCCATGCGTAATTGGGCAATAGCCTTCACTAAACTGTAATCAACCCCTCCCTCTGCCGTCGTAGCTACTGGTGCATCTGGCCTTAATAGGCCTGATTCAAAATCACGCTGGGCACGGCTGACTAAATTATTAAATGCGGCCTCATCATTAACTTCTAAAATAATAGATAAATCCATACGCAGTGCCTTACCATGCATGATCACACGTTCTTCTTCAATCGCTTTTAATTGCCCTGGCGTCCTTGGGAACCCATCAAAAAATATCCCCCAACTATTATCAAATGGAGGCAATTGCAAGACTGCATTGAGAAGCGCAATGGTGGACTCATCATCACATAGACGGCCTTGGCGCATTTTTGCTAATTCTGCGTTGGGTAATAAGTCAGCCAAGGGTTCATAGATCTTATCTGCTTCATTCATTGCGCTATCAGACTCCCGTGCAACACGGATGCGGTTAATAGCCCTATAAATATCTCCCATAACCATAAGGGTAAACTGCTTGTCGGCCGGCAATAATAGGTTTAATTGACGCACCAACTCAATCGTGGCCTTGCCCTTGCCTGCACCTGGGCGACCATGCACGACGATGTAACGCTGATTGCGTTCCACTATCTGCTGGACTAACTCCTTACTAATTTGTCCCGCCATAAAATGCTTATGGATAAAATCATACATCCTAGACTTAACGATTTCTTTTTCATGCTCAGGACTCTTGGTGTTGGCCTGGAAACCAGCAAAGCGCAAGGTGATGGGAAGCTCCAATAAAAGATCAATCATGGGCCTGGTGCTTTGTTCGTAATCATCAATCCTTGCTGCAAATTTATGCGGCTGATCCTCATACTCACGGCCGCGCGACTCATTACGAGTCAGCAAGACTTCCGTTGGGGTATCAACAAAGATAAATAAATCCGGCCTTAGCTTAAACGACTTCCAGCGGATTTGACCGCTACGCAAGGCTTCCCATTGCGCTTTATTGCGGGGGAACCCATCGATAATTAAACCCTTGGCCTTGGCATATTGAGGCAATTCCAACACTGCATTTAATAGAGTAACAATTGTTGTTACGGGAAAATCCTCACCCTTTTGTCGATTTTCAAACCAACCCCTATCAACCAAGGCAGCAAACGTTTCATATGGTGCATCACCTGCTTGACGCTCATTCAATAACACGCGCCATACCCCGCTGACATATTCACCAAAGACTAGATGTACCCAATCGGCAGTGCCATCACTATTTAATTCACCTGCTAAAGAACGGCCTAAGGTTGACTTCCCCGATTTAGGCGCTCCCACAAAAAGGATAGCCCTGGTGTCATGGGTTTTTACAAATTGCCTGATGTGAGCGCGCTGCTGATGATTGATGATGGCCGGTTGATGTAATTGCTTCTCAATCTCTTTAACCTGCTGGGCCCTAGCCATATTAGAGGCCAAATGCTCGTTACTGGCGGTTAAAATATTATTTAAGGCCTGCGGGAATTGATTGAGCCATACCAAGAAATCACCCCGCGCAATAAATAATAATTGCGCGTCTTCGTGGATTATTACGTTACATGCCGCGCCTGTTTCAAAGACAATAGACCCCTCGCCAAAAATTCCCTGGGTTAAGGGATCACTGATTAACTCAACTGGTTTAACAGCGCCTTCCCTAGCCTGCGTTAACATCACGCTTCCCTTTAATACGGCAAAGACGCCAGGCGTATCCTTGCCCTGCTCAATAATCACAGCCCCCTTCTTGAAATCCTTGAGAGTAGCCTTATCCGCCCAAAAGAAGCGTAGCTCCTCGGGGTTGATGCCTTTAAAAACCGGTAACGGTAATATCTGCCGATCAAGACCAGCTTGTTTATGAGCCAAGATATTTTGTAGGAGAACACTTAAACGCGGGTGGCGCTCTAAAAGCCCGGTTAAATCTTTACGATCAATCCTAAATAAGATTGCCTTGGTTTCTGCGATAACACTGGCTGACCGGGGTAATGGTTGGTGGTTGGCCGCTGCCTCCCCGATCAAAAGACCGCGGTCACGCACAACAGTAATCACCTGCCCCTTATTTTCAATGATGCAGGAGCCTTGGGCTAAAATATACAACGCATCTGCCACCTCACCTTCGCGCGCAATAACATCACCTGGCTTATACTCCCTAACTTCAATGACCCTAGCCATCTCGGCCATAGCCTTCTCACCTAATCCCCTAAACAACGGAATATCTTTTAATGCCACCTGATCCCCTGTGGGATAATCGGGCAATTGGCAAAGCTTTTCAACCTCTTGTTCCAAGGTCTTAGCGTCGATATTCTTCAGACGGTATTGTTCTACCCAATACGCTAATTTACCGTTGAGCTCATAAAAGACAGGAAGATCACGGTTAGCCTGCCACAAAAGCCCTTGCCAATGGTCTTTCTTTGGCAGATTGCCCTCTTTCTGCAACTGGTCAAGCAAGCTAAAGGTGGCTGCAATAAATTGCCAGGCATCGCGGGTGAATTGATCACGGCCTTGATAGGTCACAACCAAATTATCGCGCACATAACAATCAGCCTCATTGCTGGCATCCGCTTCATACTGCACGCCCTGCTTAATTTGCGCTAAGGCGCTAGGGCGTACCAGCAGGTTGTAAGCTAACTCTTGACGATTGCCTGCATTTAACAATTGGGCTAGATTGCTAAAAAGATTAGCCGCATCAACAAGGGCGGAGTCTTCTTCGTTGCTCATCGTCTTATAAAATAAATTCATGGACCGTTTTTGCGGGGAAATTTTACGGGATAGGGTTTCAAATTGCTGGGCTAAAAAGGATATCTCTTTGGCGTGCTGCGCTAAGATAACTTTTCTTTTAGCGGGTTCAATGCCCAATAGAATCAAGAAGTCGCGCGCTAAATAGGCCTGGCGCGCTGTATGGAATTCCCGCTCAATATTTGCATCATCCAAGCCCTTGACCCTTGCTAATTTCTTTAGCACCTCAATAAGACCCAGGCCTTCATGACCAAAGGTATTGGCTAAATATTTCACCCGCGCCTGGGGGGAGCTATGCTTAATATAATAGGGCGCACGGTACTTCACAAAGGTAGCTGTTTCAATATCAATCAAATGCCCGCTTAACGAATAATTGCCGCTCGACCAGGCCCCAATCATGATGCGATGGATAAAACATTGGGCATCTAACTCGGCATAATTATTAATTAATTGGTTTATATCAACAGGGATATCTGGATTTTCTGCAACGTGGGTTGGCCTATCGAGAGAACCCTCATCCACCCGCACCGCCAAGGCCAAAGGCACGGGATAAGGATTCCATTTAAAATTTCCTACTGCCTTTAACGCAAAGACCACGGCATGAATGCCTGCCCTGGGAACAAAAAGATTTATCCATCGCGCTACCACCGAGCGTTTTAAGGCACCAATCAAATCCATGGTGCCGCTATTATGCGTATCGCTGGTGCATAAGCTCGTGGCCCCCACCCCCATGATATTATATCTATCCCCTCGGTAAAAAGCCCGGCCGGAACCACGATTGCCGTTTAAGGCAATGTCATCCCCTGGTTCTTTTTGCTTATCAACCCAAACCCTAAACCGCTTAGCCGACGGAGGTTCTCCTGGGCTTGGCTTATCTAATACAGCACCCAGCTGATATAAATAATCGCCTGCCCCTTTCCCATAATGCTCTTCAAAATAAGCCCTATCCGCGTAAACAACTTCTGCTTCGCCTGACCGTAAAGGCCGCGCCCACTCAGCAACAAAGACCTTCTTCCCTAAGCGCTTTAGTGCATCAGGAACCTGTGCTAAATCCCTGCTTAAAGAACGCGTAGGATTTTGGCTGATAGCCCACCACATAGGATCCCCTTTATATCCAAAACCGCTTTGATCGTATTGTGCGCTTAAAGTATTGTCATAAAGATGCCGTAGGATATCCATCACCGCCAAGCCGCTTTGCTGACGCTGGTTTAAACCTTTCTCGGCAAGTTTTCTGCTGGGGTATTGGTTGACAATAAAACGTACAGGCTTTAAACGTTTGATAAAATCTTCCCAGGCATGGGCAATACTTAAAATGCCTTGGGCATAATCTTGGTCATTAAGCGCTTGATAAACTTCTGCTGGCGTTGCAATCTTACCCGTCCCCTCTCTATACTCACTTGTAAAAAGCCGGGTGTCCGCATTTTGCATGGCCGCTGCTAAAACCATGTCATCAAAAGGGTGATTCGCCACCAAGGCATCTACCCCCATCGGGATATCCTTGCCGATCTCAACATCCTGGAATAATTTAGCTACAATCACAATGCTTGCCTTAGGCAGAAGCTTTTGATAAATCTCCTTAATAGCTCCTGCCGCTTCCATATCGCACTCAATAATATAAACCGTTCCCCTAAACCCAAGCAAGCACAAGGCCTGCCCAATCTTAGCCTTATAACCTGGCGCTACCTCGACGATGAGGCCATCCAACGGGATCTGCTGATTAAGCAAAACCTGATGCCAAATGCGGGAAATTTGTTCAATTTCTGTACCAGGATATGCCCCCACCCAGCCAACTACCCCATTGGCAATCGCATCCATCAACGGCATAACCCTGGTGTGCTTGGATAATGAGAAATCCTTTAACATCACCGCGTGATACACCTTCCTCCCCTTATATTCGCTCGTCTCAATTAACCCAATCTGTAAAAATATCCCATCAGCCCAATGCGGATAAACGCGGCAAAAATCCCCTATGGCATCACGCAATTCCACCAACGGCTTCTCATTAAGGTATTCCACCCTCAAAAAACTTGAGGATTTCAATAAACCACCTAAATAAGCCTCATCGACACCCGCTTTTCTAAAACATTCCATCAGGCAATTGCGCCCAGGGGCAAGTTTTAAGACATCAACAACCGCACCCAAGGACATCAGATGCGGTGGGACTGCAAAAGGTTTTTCTGTGCACTGCACCTCATTGTAATTAAAGATGATGTCAAAAAAGCGCACCATATCCCCACGCAAACGCCCCTGCCACATCACCACCATACGCATCAAATAATCAATCTCAGCGCCCTCAACAGGTAATTCACCCTTAATCGCCTCTGCCAATAAGGCAAAGTCCCGTTGCTCAACAAAGCTCACCGCTTCCTGCAAAGCGTTTAAATCCAGATTCCTTACTAGGCCGTTTACATGGATCCAATCAGATGGATTAACTAGCTTAAAATAATTAGCAATAAACAGCTCGGTGAAATTCTCAATCTTGTCACACTTCGGGTAAAAAGCCTGATCATGGTCGAACATCATGGGAATCCGCGCATCTTTCAACCCCGCAATATTCCCGGTATGGAAATCCCACTTACGGATCAACAACGCCAGCACCAAGGCATAGGTAAAGGCTCGGTCTGAGTCTTTCTGCGGCACGTCATTATCACTAATGGAATAATCATAGCTAAGCCTCACCAGGTGGACCTCATGGCTAACGCTTCCTAAATAATGGGCAAAAAGCTTTTGTTCCGCAGGAGGGGGGATCACCACTTCAGCATTATTCGCCCTCATAAACTGGGCAACCCGGGAGGCAACATACTCCCTAAGGGAAGAATTCTTAACCGCATAGACAAAGTTAACTTGCTCCCCAGCCGTTAACCTATCTGCCACCTTAATAAGGAATAATGATCCGTCGCTGGTGTACCGCCTAACCAAACGGCCTTCAAATTCTAAGCGCCGCCTGCCAAGCGATGCCTTTAATGCCGGCTGGGTTTCTATATCAACCGTCTCATAACCATACGGTAGATAGGCGGGGTATTGCCTGCGGGCTTCAGCTAAGACGTAGGCGGCTAACCCTAAATGAAGCGCCACCTCACGATAAAATTCTACCTTGGCTGTTGGGTTCATTAGATAATCCGCAATAAATTCATCCGGTCTTTGGAAATCCTCTGCCGTTGTCACCACCACCGCTATTGCCGGAAACGCCGCACGCAAGGCCCTGATATACTTAACGTAATGTTCCCTATGAATAATGCTCAAATGAATTTCTTTGCCATCAAAATCAGGATAGTCCCGGCTCGTAAAAATATTAAGGCCATACCCTCTACCGGCTAATCTAAAAATCTGTTCATACCCTAAATCTTTAGCAATGAAAAACAGGTTTAACATATCAGGCAAATGCGCATGCCTATGATGCTCAGCATCAAAAACAAGCCCGTTATATAAGGCATGTATAGCCCCTGCCGCCTCAACAGCTTTAAGATGGGTGGCTTGTTCACCATTATTCTGGGCGTACGCCCAGGTGGTGGCCTTAAATAAATGACGCAAGGCCGCTTTATGCAGCGACGTCATTTCAATGCTTTGGCCGGTCTTTAAATCAAGGACATAATATTTATTGTTTGCGGGGTTGCGGTGCAGTTCCAATAAATCGTTAAAGGTCGGCGGCGCACGGATACCGTCCTTGCGCAATAACGCTTCTTCCGTCAATCCCTGGGCTAGAGCAAAGGCCCTGGCCGCAGGCAATCCTTGGCTATGCAAAATATTCCGGTACGCTTCATGCGCTACAAAGGCAATGCCAGGAACAATTTGCTCTTGACGCGCTTGCTGGCGCAGATCCATGGAACGGTATTCAAAGGTATTGCCCTGGTTGTCCCAATGGGGATATCGGGCAACCAACCTTGCCCCGTGCGTATCCCTAACTCCTTGTTTCTGATGGAAGGTTAGGGCCTGCACACCTTTGAATTGCTCATCCCCCCGTAACGTATCAACAACTTCCTGCCATAGCGCCTTACCCAAACCGCGGGAACGGTAGAATGGGTCAACAATGCGGCCTACCATATAGTAAACAGTCGGTTGAGGCGCAGCACTCGCGCATTCAAAACATTTTGTTAATGGATATGCCACGGCAAACCCTTTAATGGACGTTCCAGCGTAAAGCAGGGCAATAACCGCCTCTTGATCAGTAAATAATTTCTGCCACCAGGCTTCATCGCCTAATTCATTGCTGTTAAACATCCCTGCTAAACGCAATATATCTGCCTTCATCGACGGCCATTGAGACGCGCTGCCTTGGGCCGATGGTTTAAACCGAGTCACAATAGGCGTTGCATGCGGGTTTAGGATGTTGGCTGTGCCCCGATCCCGCTGTATCGGCCAAGATGTCCGTAATAAATTTTTCTCTAAATGACGGCGCACCGCCTGCATTAACGGGTTTTTGTCATCAGGCTCACTGTGCATTTCTACTTGCAGCTGACGCCACTGTGAGCGCCTTAAATTAACAGGGTTGTGGTTCTCCGCTATAGCTAATAAACGTTCCCGAAGCGCGTCCCACTTTGCATTACCAATAGGCAATCCCCACGGCGCACTATAATCCTGATATTCCCGACGCAATAACTCTTCAATGCGCCGCCGTTGCGCTAAATCGCCCGTATACTGGTTTACCCCTAAATTCTCCATCACCACCGTCGTGCTAAAACGCCCGCCGTCAAAACTTCGGTAACAGCGGCAAGCTTGCGGATAAACAAAGGGGTCCCACGCCACCGGCACCACAACCGACTTAAAGAAATTGCTTAACCCCAAAGGGCAATAACCTGTTAATGCACTTAGCGCCTGGATAAATCTCCGACGCTGTACACCCTCCCGCGCTGCCACCTGCGCTTCACGCAATTCGACCTGTACTGCGTGCATCAGTTCATCTTGCAAATCATGGCCAACCGCCATCTCTTGGCACCCTTGCACCAAACGCTCTTGATTGGCTTTAAACCATTCATTAGCTTGGGCAACCAAATCAGCGCGGCCCATGATTTCATCAGCCAACTGAGCCGCCACATACGCTAACGGATTTCTTTTTAAACCTAGCAACTGTTCTGCCAAGGAGGGCTTAGCAAGCAAGGCTTCCAATTCTTTTACGTGCCGGTTAATCACAACAGTTAATCCTTCGGCATAATCTTCTATAGCTAAAACTCCCTCGCCTAAACACCAATGATTCACGTTGTACTGGAAATGTTCCTGCGCGGCTTCCCTTGTCCCTTGAAAATCCAAGGCATGTTCATACATCAAGGCCTGCTCCAGAGACCAAGAAATAGGCGTGTAATAAAATCGCTGGTAATAAAAAGCATCTGCGCGCTTGGCCAGCCGGCATAACTGCCAAACGCGAAATGGATGCAGCCAAAACGACTGGCGTTCAATACTCTTGCCATTAACCACCGCTATCCCCTTGCGGTGCCTAAACAAAAACCAAAACCAATGCTCACGTTTGCCTAAAGCCACCGTGCGCCGGCACTCTTCTTCAAGAGCATTCTTGTACAAGAATCCCTTAATAGCCTTGTCATCTAAACCTTGGGCCAAGGTGATTAACTCGTCGATCTTCGATGACTCAACGCCTAGCGTCAACCCGCCAAGCCAAAGGCTTGAAAGATCCACATCCTCACTCAAAGGCCGGGATAAGGACACTAATTGGGGATTAGACTCTTCCTCTTTTGAAAGCAGATGCCCATAGCGGCGTCCTTGATGAGCGCCGCCTAACTCCATTAAGATATAACGCCATTGCCTAAAGGCGCTAAATCCAATAATGTCTTGGGCTTTCAACAGGTCAAACCAGAAACGCCCCACGTCCTTAAGCTTCTCATAATTAACCCACTTAATAAAAACCACGGCCAATAAATTGCCAATCACCACGCAGCTGACAAAACCAATGACCTGATTAAGATAAACAAGGTCAACCTTGCTTCTATAAAGCACCACGCCTAATAAGGCCACCGCACTAACACCGCCCATGCTAAGCATCAAACGCATATCCGCCACAAAGCCGCCCCGCTTGACAAATTTCCTAAGCCCTGCTAAATTAAACGCATTAACAAAAGCTTCCCCCAAGCTTTTAGAACGTTCTCCCCTGGACGTTGCCGTCAAACCATTAACTCCCCTTCTTAAAACCTGCAGGAGGTCTACTGTGTTATCGAGCATCCATCTAAATGAATTGCAAAAAGAATCTTTGTCTAAAATTATGGGGGATTGGTCTAAGTTGCTCTTTGCTGGAGGAGTTGTGGCTCCTCTTGCTGCGGGAACGCTTGACCCGTGGCTGTTTATTATAATCTTTATGCTAATTGCCCTGCTCTTAAACTGTGCTATAATTCTACTAACAAGCTTACCAAGGAGATAAATATGATTAGCTACTACATCTTTCTGATTGCCATAGGCGTAATGGCTGTGGTTGTTACCTATCTGGTGATGCGTGGGGACAAACAGAACGCCTCTCACAAAATTTAATTTCTTAACGATTAATCCCGCCGCGGCTGTGACAACCAATATCATAGCCGCGGTTTTTATTTGGCCTATCACTGCAAACCATCCAGCCATTACCGTTAAACTCACCATGCTGATGGCTAGCATCATACGGATATCTGCTACAAAAGCCCCTGCTGCAACAGCACTGCCCTGCGTATGCTCCGACGCGAGAAGCATAACCCGCGCAGGGGTTGGCCACTTGATTTGAAGATTTAACCCTAACGGATCACCGATTAACTCCCAAGTTTGTCCTTGGAAGAACGCCTGGATGGCGCCGGTATTACTGCCTTGGGGAATTGTTGCTGTTATATGTTTCCCCGCAAATCGTTTATGCGTAGGCATTTCTCTATCTAAAGAACGGATAGCCGCATACGGTAAACCCGATAACTTATCGCCTTGTGCCCAGGCAATGGCATAAAGACTGCCGTTTAAATCAAAGAGCACCCTCAATGACACTGCCCCAGCCTCGCTCCACTTGCTTAAAATCTTCGCCAGCTTCTTGGTTGATTCAAAATAATAGGCGACTTTAAATGCCTCTTCATCAAATTTTAGAGACTCTTCTGGGGACATCTTGGATAATAATTCACGCGCCTTCATTGCCTCGTCATCACCAACACCATTAGCTTTAAATTCCCCCAGGATTCTTTCAATTCGCTGCTGAGCACTTCTTTTTCTTGATTCTGCTTCAAAGTCATTAACGCTATACTTCAGGCCGCAAGGAAACATTTCTTCTGATTTGACTTCTTCAAAAATAGCGTCTTGGCCAAATTCCGCTTGAATCCGACTTGCTGCCAAGGCACATTGACGCTGGTACTCCTCCGTCGTTCTTTTAATTACCACACCTTCTACTTCATCCCGTATTCTAAAATGCATCTGCCCTGCACTAGGATTTTCAAACCATTGGCCAAGCACTTGCCATTGAGGATTAATAACAGCATCCAAATCACCTGTGGCAATAGGAACATTGTCTTTAGCGCATCTTGAAGTCCAAAATGCTCTTAACTTATTTACATGAACTCTGCCTGCTTGTAAAACTTCATCCGCAATCGCTTGGCGGCCGCCTTTAAGCACAGCACGCTGATACATATTAAGCGCTGAATCAACCTCCCAATAATTTTGCTTTGCAAAGGAGTGCACCGTATCCGCGTATTTCCAAAGATCACAATTCATGACTTGATTTGGATCTAACGCTAATCTCAAACCATCCACATCATTACCCCAACTTGGCGGCTTTGTCATAAGGCCCGTTAATTCCCTCATGGCAACATCAACAGCCGCTTTAAGAGGGGCTAGATTTCCTGTTAAATCCATCCCCTGAACGTTCTGTGCTGCCCTGGCAAAATCTACGACACTAATCCCCGTATACCCAGGACCATCTTGGCTTGCTTCCCAAACCTTTTTGGCATTAAGGACAATGCTCAATGCCTCAAAATCTGCTGCCTTAATATGGTTAACAACAGAGGCCCCTAACCCAGGAACCCCTGCTAACGCTGTGCCCATGTCTTTTAACCAATCTCTTCTTGAAGATCCCGTCGTTGCCATCGCTACGCCAATACCTGCTAAACCTACACTCAATGCGGCTGCATCAACGGGCGGGGCATGCGGCATAGCCTCACGTAGATAAATCAAAATGCCTGTGATTAGCAACAAAATCATGTTGACGGCAACCGCACTACCTGCCAGCCGCTTGACAAGTTGCCTAAGCCCTGCTAAATTAAACGCAAATAAAGCTTCCCCCAAGCTTTTTAGTTGCTGAACAAATCCCCCAATTGGCCGTCTCCCCCAAGGCGTAACTATATAATCATTAATCTCCCCCCCAAAAACCCGCAGGAGGTGTTTTGTGTTATTAACCTTAACCATCAGACTAAACCAAGAACAGCGCAAAGAATCCGCTAAAGCACTTTTTAACTCTGCAAACTTAAGTTTTGCCTCACTGATTCTTGGCCCAATAGTGACAAGCAACTTTGATATCCCTGTATTTCTATTGGGATTTCTTTGTTTTACTTTGTTTGCTGGGTCAGCTATACTGCTTTTATCAACTGAAAGGAACCTCTCATGAATCCATTGTTGCCAACCATGATCGTCTTTAGCATTGTAGCCGTGATTGTGTTTATCATCGCGCTTAACAACTCTAAGCATATTAAAACTAAACATTAATTGCATTATTAGCATCAACACCCCCGCGGCGATTGTGACTAACACGACTGCCGCGGTTTTTATTTGGCCTATCACTGCAAACCATCCAGCCATTACCGTTAAACTCACCATGCTGATGGCTAGCATCATACGGATATCCGCAACAAAGCCAACCTTCCCTCGCCTTGCGCCTGCTAACACTTTTACAGATCTCATAGGGCTGTCGGGCTTTGGTTGTTCAGCGGCAAGGGCATATTGCCAATCAAAAACAGCTTCACTAACCTGGCTGAAACGCTCGTCGCTGCTGCTAAGGAGAACGGCTTGCTCAAAAAACTTGCGGTAAATGTCCGGGTATTTCTTAAGCACATGGAAACCTTTCTTGCCGCGCACCTGGGCAAGCATCTCTTCAAAAAGCCGGTACTTGTCTACCCGCACACCTGCCATGCTTTGCGCGTAATAGGCTTCATTGAAACCGATGGTGAAATCATGCGCGCGCATGGCATCAACAATACGGCTTAACAAGAAATTACTTAAATGCATCACACGCAGCTTCTCTGGCCGGCTGATATCACGAGCCCTCTTATTTAAGATTGGCATCAGGTCATGCCTTAATAAACTTGCTAAAGGCCCTAGGGTATATTCCGCGTCATTAAGATAGGCTGACTCATCGGCCTTTAACAAGGCGCCTAACTTAGCCCGCATATATGTCAAATTACCTTCTCCTGTCGCCTGGCGGGATTTACGCACTAAAATTTGCGCCTGCTTAAAAATTTCTTTTAAACGCCTTTTCATCAAATTTTCTAAGGCCTTGCGCCGTCCTATGGCAATAGCCGCTGCCATGGCCCTGCTTTCTTCAACACGACGGGCCAAAATACTGGCTACCGTATAACGATGCTTAAACAAACGGCGGTCAATCTCAAGCCACTCGCTCCTGCCCTGATGCTCTTCTGCCAACGCGGCAAAAAGTTTGC
>CAYNTZ010000030.1:0-15717 GCA_964400365.1 uncultured Planctomycetales bacterium
TTTGCTGGATCTTGGCATATCCAGCTTTCAGTTAGACAATGCCAGCCGCGGGTTTGCATTTAAGACCGACGGGCCTTTGGATATGCGTATGGATCAATCTAAGGGGCAATCAGCGGCGGACATTGTCAACACGGCCAACGAAGAAGAACTGGCGCGTATTATCTTTGAATTTGGCGAAGACCGTTTTGCCCGTCGCATTGCAAAAGATATTGTAGCTAAACGTGCACAGGCGCGTATTGAAACAACAACGCAGTTGGCGGATTTAGTCTTACGCGCCCTGCCTAAAGGGTATCAACGTGGCCGTATTCATCCGGCTACGCGCACCTTCCAGGCCTTGCGTATTACGGTTAATGGCGAGTTAGATGGGTTGTTGGAAGCGTTGGAAGATTGTTTTGATTTATTAAAGGTCAACGGCCGTTTATGTGTCATTGCTTTTCACTCCCTGGAAGACAGGATTGTAAAGATTTTGTTCCGTCGCCTGGCCGACGAAGGCAAAGGGCAGTTATTGGTTAAGCGGCCTTTGGAGGCGACATCGGAAGAATGTGCGGCTAATTCACGCAGTCGAAGCGCAAAATTACGCGGGATTCAGAAAATAGCATGAACTTAAAAATATATTTTAAAATCTTGAGCTTTGCCACAATTACGGCGCTCATCTACACTCATATGCAGATGAAGATTGTAGATTTAGCCTATAAGGGCAAGGATAAGGAAAAGCGCATCCACGAGTTAAGCGACACCAACGGCGTTTTAACCCACCAAATCCTAACGTTGAAATCCGCGAATAACCTTGGTAATCAATTATTGGAGAAGGATGGTAAATTGCAGTTTATGGGTAATGACCGGGTGATGACCTTAAAGGCGCCGGCAGTACCGATTCGTCGTCCGGTCCAGGTGTTAAAGCCAAAACAGGAAAACCCATTCTGGAATATATTATCATTTATTGGCGTTGGGGAGGCTAAGGCCTGGGAATAGATCGAGGATAAATTGTACCTGCGTAAATACCCCTTTCGTTTTGCCGCTGTTTTTATCTTTTTGTTTGTAGGTTTCCTTTATTCTGTTGGCTTCTTACTCTACATTCAGATTTTTAGGTCTTCCTTTTTGTCTAATTTGGCCCAGCGTCAGCATGAGCATAGCGTGACCATTGACCCTAAACGCGGCACGATTTATGACCGCAATATGCGGCCCTTGGCGATTAATTTGCCGGTGTATTCTATTTTTGCCAATGCCCGCGCCATGAAACACGAAGGGGATAAGGAAGAAGTTATCACGCGTTTGTCATCAGTCCTTAAGATAGATGCCGGTGAATTAAGGAAGAAATTAGCAAAGGATAAATATTTTGTTTGGGTGGCCCGTAAGGTGCATGAAGGCTATTACCAGCAGGTCAAGGATTTGAAATTGCCTGGCATTGGTTTTGTTAAGGAAAGCAAGCGGTTTTACCCTAATCAAATGCTGGCTGCGCATTTAATTGGTTTTGCCGGGATGGATAATATCGGTTTGGATGGGCTAGAGCGTGATTATAATAAGTTTCTGCACGGTACTGAGGGCAGGTCAATCATTGTTCGGGATGCCCGCCAGCGTGAATTGATGTTAGACCGTGGGTATGTAGCGCCCGTGGATGGTTTTGATGTGGTGTTGACCATTGATGAAACAATCCAGTTTATCGCGGAACGCGCCTTGGATCGCATGTATAAGAAATATAATGCCAAGGGCGCAAGTATTATTGTCATGGATCCAAAGACAGGAGAAATTCTAGCCTTTGCTAATCGCCCCACCTATAATTTGGAAGAGGCTTCCAAGAGCACGCCGGAGTCTAGGACTAACCGGGCCATTGTTTTTACCTATGAGCCAGGTTCTATCTTTAAGATTGTGACAGCAGCGGCAGGGCTTCAGGAAGGGGTTGTTAAAGAAACAGATGTTATTAATTGTGAGAATGGCGCATATCGCATTGCTAACCATATCCTGCACGACGATGAGCCAGAGGGGCGCATCACCTTCCGTCAGGTGATTGAACGATCGAGTAATATCGGGACGGTTAAGGTGGCGCAGAAATTAGGTCCCCAGCGGGTGTATAATTATGCGCATCATTTTCGTTTTGGTATTCGCACCGGCATTGATTTGCCTGGAGAAGCTAAGGGTTGGCTTAAGCATCCCAGGCAATGGTCTAAGACATCGATTGGTGCTATCCCGATAGGGCAGGAAGTGACTGTTACCGCCTTGCAAATGTTAGGGGCGATTGCCGCGATTGCTAATGATGGAGTTTACATGAGGCCTATTGTGGTCAAATATGTTAAAGATGGTAATAACCAGATTATTCAAGAGCATAAGCCGGAAATACTTGATAAGGTGATTTCGCAAAAAACAGCTAAACGCCTGCGCTCAATTTTGCAGGGTGTTGTTGATGTTGGTACGGCCAAGAAAGCTCAGATTAAAGGGGTTACGGTAGGTGGAAAGACAGGGACGGCCCAGAAGGTGGTTGGCGGGAAATATTCGCACTCCCATTTTTATGCCTCCTTTATTGGATTTGCGCCTGTTGAAAATCCGCGTTTAGCGGCGGTGGTTGTTTTTGATGAGCCGCGTCCGGTGTATTACGGCGGATTGGTGGCCGCGCCGGTGTTTGCGGAAGTGGTGGAAAATTCCTTAAGGTATTTAAATTCAAAGAATACAGATCCAGCCGTCAGCACAAAACGTAGTGAGCAATAGGGTTTATGCCGATGCGGTTAAAAGATTTAATAAAAGGATTTTATACTAAAGAATTGCCTGCGCCGTATGCTGATTATCAGGTGGCGTTAGTCAGCTGTGATTCACGCGAAGCGCAAATGGGTGGTTTATTTGTTGCCTTGCCAGGTTTTAAATTTGATGGAAATGATTTTATTAAGGATGCCGTGGCTCAAGGGGCGCATGTTATTGTCAAGAAAGGGCCTGCCCGTGATTTGGGTAATTATACGATACCTGAGTCTGTCTGTGTCTTGGATGTTGATGACCCAAAGGCATTTTTGCGGGATGCGGCCTTGCGTTTTTACCAAAACCCGTCGACTAAGGTCAGGACAATCGGGGTAACAGGGACCAACGGCAAGACCACAATCACCTATTTATTAGAGTCAATCATCCATGCAGCGTCTAAACAAACAGGGGTGATTGGGACGGTAAATTACCGTGTGGGGCATCAGATTATTCCATCAACAAATACAACGCCGGGTTTTATTGATAACCAGCGTTTCTTATTTCAATTGGCAGAGCAGAAGGTGGCGTATTGCGTAATGGAAACGTCATCACACGCCTTAGCCCAAGGCCGGCTTGACGGGATTGGTTTTGTAGGTGGTGTTTTTACCAACCTAACCCAAGATCACCTTGATTACCATCGGGATATGGAAACGTATTTTCAGGCCAAGGCCTTGCTGTTTAGCGGATTGGGGCCGGAAGCTGTTGCGGTGATTAACGCGGATGATGCTTATGGCTGTCGATTGATTGGTTTAACCAAGGCTAAGGTGTTAACGTACGGCATTGATACAGCAGCGGATGTTCGGGCGGTGGATATCCACTATGCCCTTTCGGGTACAGCGATGGGCATTGTTTATCCTAATGGACGGATAACATTAAATACGCGCTTAATTGGTAAGCATAATGTGTATAATTTATTGGCAGCCTTTGCTCAAGGGTTGGCAGAAGGGTTTTCTCCTTTGGTCATAGCCGCAGGACTTGAAGCGATGCGCCATGTGCCAGGCCGCCTGGAAGCCATTGATGGCCCGCAGGATTATTTTATCTTTATCGATTATGCGCATACGGAAGACGGTTTGGTTAATGTCTTAAACGGTTTGCGTGCGGTCAGCCGAAACCGTATTATTGTTGTTTTCGGTTGCGGCGGCGATCGTGACCGCACGAAACGCCCTAAGATGGGGCGGGCCGTTTGCCAATTAGCTGATTATGCCATTGTAACCAGTGATAACCCGCGCAGTGAAGATCCGCAAGCGATAATTGATGAAGTGTTAGGTGGTTTTACTCGCAATAATTATGAAGCTTGTGTGGACCGTCGGGAAGCTATTGGCCGCGCTTTAAAGATGGCCCAGCGTGATGATATTGTCTTGCTTGCCGGTAAAGGCCATGAGAATTATCAAGTCTTAAAAGAAGGGCAAATACCCTTTAATGAACGTGCCATTGTTGAAGCATATTTAAAAGGTTAACCAATGTTTTCAGTCAGCGAAATAATTAACGCCACGCAAGGGCGGTTAGTGCAAGGGACAGGCCGGGAGCGTGTGCGTGATGTGTCCATTGATTCCCGTCGGGTTAAAAAGGGAGAGGTATTCATTGCCGTTAAAGGTGAGATTTTTGATGGTCATGATTTTTTAGCGGATGTGATTGCCCGTGGGGTAAGGGTGGTGGTGGTTCATCGGCCGGTTAAAGTCAGCAATGATAAGGTTGATGTTATCTTGGTTCAAGACACAACGCGCGCCTTAGGTGATGTGGCGCGTTTCCATCGCCTGCGTTTTAAGGCTCCGGTGATTGCCTTGACCGGCAGCGCTGGTAAGACCACAACCAAGGAAATGATAGCCGCTGTCTTAAGCTGTAAATACCGCGTGTTAAAGAATGAAGGCACCCAAAATAACCATATTGGCGTGCCGCTAACCTTATTAAAGTTAAAGCCGGCGCATCAAATTGTCGTGTTGGAATGCGGTACAAATCAACCAGGTGATATCCCTTGGTTAGCCGACGTGTCTCGTCCTGATGTGGTGGTCTTTACAAATATCGGTGAATCTCATTTAGAGAAATTAAAAACGCCTTTAGGAGTATTAAAAGAAAAGTGGGCCTTAACTAAATTCATGCCTAAGGCGGGACGGGTTATTGTTAATGGGGATGACGCGCATTTAAATAAACATATAAAATTGGCGGCTAAGTCGTTTGATATTATCAGCTACGGCATTGAATCCAAGGCAAAGCTGCAGGCACGGGATATTGCGCTAAGCGGCGGCCGAAGTTTGGTGTTCCATGTAGCTGGAAAAAGTGTTGAATTAAACTCATGCGGGATTAATAATGTTTATAATGCGTTAGCGGCCTATGCCTGCGGATTGCTTTTTGCTGTTCCCGTTGCTGATATCGCACACGCATTGAAGCGTTTTGAATTCCCCGCGGGTCGCGGGCAGATCTTGAAGTTGGGGCGCGGGTGGCTGATTAATGATGCGTACAATGCCAATCCTGTGTCAATGCGTTCAGCTTTGCAGACCTTGGCCGCCTTGGCTGTTGAGGGGAAGAAAATAGTGGTGGCGGCAGATATGCTTGAATTAGGCCAACGGGCACAGGCCTTGCATAAGGCCTTGGGCGCGCAGGCAGCGCGCTCTTCGGTGGATGTACTTATTACGGTGGGTAAATTGGCCCGGCATATTGCCTTGGGTGCTAAGGCAGCCAATAAGGGCATAAAGGTAGTGGCTTGCCGTGATGTGGATGAGGCCCAGCAGCATTTAGCAAGGATTTTTAGTAATGGTGATGCAGTATTGATTAAAGGATCCCGACGCATGAAAATGGAGCAGGTGGTTGAATTCCTGCTAGCATCCCCTAAGGCCTCATTAACATAAGGAATGGATTATGTTTTATTTCTTGTCCGAATTTGTCAATCAACTGCCTGCCTTAAATATTTTTCGCTATATTACTTTTAGAGCGGGCATGGCCGCGGTAACAGCATTTTTGTTATGCATGATTTTTGGGCCCATCTTTATCCGGATTTCTAAAGAACGCCGTATCCGTGAATTGGCTAAGCGTGCTGATGCCCCGGGGCTTGATCAATTTCAGAAGGTCAAGGAAGGGACGCCGACCATGGGTGGTGTTTTTATTATCGGGAGCATCCTGGTATCAGTTTTATTGTGGGGTAATTGGGGCAATGCTTTTATTGTCATGACATCCTGCCTTTGTTTAGCCCTGGCAATTCTCGGTGGGGTTGATGATTATGTGAAGCTTAAGGGGATTGGCAAGCACCGGGGTTTAAGTTCACGGGTGAAGTCTTTTTGGCAGGTTGTTTTAGCCATGATGGTGGGGGTTTTTGTTTACTTGCATCCGGCAATCACGACTAATCTTGATGTGCCTTTTATGAAGAGCCTGCTCATTAATTTAGGTCCCTTCTTTGTGTTTTGGGTGGTGTTGGTTATCGTTGGTTCTTCAAATGCAGTTAATTTGACCGATGGTTTAGACGGCTTGGCTATTGGATGCACCTTAATGGTGGCTTTTACCTTGGGGGCTTTAAGTTATGTGACGGGTAATGTGCAGATGAGCGAGTATCTATTAATCCCCCATGTGCCGGGTGCGGGTGAGTTAACGGTTTTCTGTGCGGCCATGGTGGGGGCGTCCTTAGGTTTCTTGTGGTTTAATTGTTACCCGGCCTCAGTCTTTATGGGTGATGTAGGTTCCCTGGCCTTAGGCGGAAGCTTAGGGATGATCGCGATTTTAATTAAGAAAGAAATGTGGCTGGTGGTTTTAGGCGGGGTTTTTGTGGTGGAGGCAGGGTCGGTTATCCTTCAAGTCTTATCTTTCAAGACAACGGGGAAACGTATTTTTAAGATGTCGCCGTTTCACCATCATTTGCAGTTATCAGGATGGAACGAGAATAAGATTATTGTTCGTTTTTGGATTTTAGCGATTATTTTAGCCATGCTGACCTTAACAACATTAAAGATTCGCTAGATACAGGTATGGTTTTTAACATTAAAGGTAAGGTGATAACGGTAATTGGTGCAGCCAGGAGCGGCATTGCCGTGGCTAATACGGTTATCGCCTTAGGAGGTAAGGCGCAGATTTCTGAATTTAAAAGACGGGAATCTGTGGAAGCTCAGTTAGGGGAATTAGTTGATCCGCTTGCTGTTGCCGTTGAATGCGGCGGTCATACCAAGGCTTTCATTGAGCGCAGTGATTATGTGGTGTTAAGCCCTGGGGTGCGTGGGGATATTCCGCCGGTGCAATGGGCGCTTGACCGGGGGATTGAGGTGATGGGTGAAATTGAGTTTGCCTACCGCCTGTGCCCTTGCCCCATTGTTGCCGTCACCGGAAGTAACGGTAAGACAACGACGGTAACCTTAATTGCAGATATGTTAAAAGCAGCTGGCAAGAAGGTGTGTTTATGCGGTAATATTGGCCATCCGTTTTCAAAATACATCCCGTATTTAACAGCTCAAGATATTGTTGTATTGGAAATCAGTTCTTTCCAGCTGGAATCCACCATTCATTTCAAGCCCCATGTTTCTGTGTGGACTAATTTTGCACAGAATCATCTGGATCGCCATAAGGATTTAGAAGAGTACTTTGAAGCCAAATGCGCCTTACTGGCTAACCAGGACGCGCAAGATGTTGCGGTATTAAATTTCAAGCAAGCCGAGCATCATCAATTAGCCAAGGAGGTTAAGGCAAAGGTCCTTTGGTTTAATGGTCCGGATGACCCAATAGGTATTGATAATCCTAATTATTTAGCAGCCATGAAGGCTGTCGCTGCCTTGGGTGTTGGTGAATCTGTTTGCCGGGACGTGTTTAGGCGTTTTAAGGGGGTGGAGCACCGGCTGGAATTTGTGCGGACCTTAGATGGTGTTGATTATATTAACGATTCAAAGTCAACGACGGTAGAGGCTGGGCGTTGGGCCTTGGAGCGGGCGCAGAAGCCGATGGTGATGATTTGCGGCGGTTCTGACAAGAAATTAGTTTATGATTCCCTTAAAGGGTTGGTGGCGCAAAAAGTAAAACATATCATCGCTATTGGTGAAATCCGCGATATCATAAAAAATACATTCAGTGGTGTGGTGCCGGTTGAGTTAGCGGTTTCCCTGGAGGATGCCGTCAATAAGGCGCGCGTTGCCGCACGGGCGGGTGATGTGGTTACACTTTCCCCTATGACGGCTAGCTTCGATATGTTTAATGACTATGAGCACCGTGGGCGTGTTTTTAAGGAAATTGTCGAGGCTTTAGTTTAAGGATTATTGATATGCGTGAATTAAGGAATGCCCTAACAGCTACTGTGTTAACCTTGGTTTGTATCGGGATTGTGATGATCTATTCCTCTTCCTGTGTTAATGCCATGCATAATTTCCATGACAGCCTTTATTACCTGAAGCGCCATTTGATATTCCTAGGGATGGGGTTAGGTGCTTGCATTATTGTTTTGCGTTGGGATTACCGTTTGATCCAGCCGCACGCGCGTTTATTACTTGGCATTACCATTATTTTATTAATTTTGGTTTTAATCCCACATATTGGCAAGGAAAGCAATGGGGCTCGCCGCTGGTTTAAGCTTGGGGCATTCCATTTCCAGCCGTCTGAGCTAGCTAAATTAGCAGTGATCATTTATACCGCTGATTTCTTGGCGCGTAAACAGCAGGTGATTAAAAGTTTTACCAAAGGGTTTTTGCCGCCTATTATGGTGATGGGGTTTGTTTGCGCCTTAACCGTTAAACAACCGGATTTAGGGACAACCGTAGAAATAGCGGTGGTGGTCTTGACCATGTTATTGTTAGCTGGTGCGCGCTTAAGGCATATGTCTTTAATTGGTTTATCCGGGGTGATGGCGGTTGTTTATTTAGTGGTCAAGGAACCATACCGGATGAACCGTATCATTGCCTTTATGGATCCATGGCAGGATAGTCAGGGCATTGGTTTTCAGCTAACCCAATCACAGATTGCCTTAGGTTCAGGAGGGCTTTTTGGGGTTGGCTTAGGGCATAGCGAGCAAAAGTTGTTTTTCTTGCCTGCGGCGCATACGGATTTTATTCTTTCGATTATTGGTGAAGAACTGGGGTTATTAGGGACGGTATCGGTCATCCTGCTTTTTGTTGCCTTTGTTTGGCAGGGCACGCGGATCATCAAGCAAACGAATAATGCCTTTGGTTATTTCATGTGCATTGGGATTGTCATGATGTTGGGGCTGCAAGCCGTAGTGAATGTGGGGGTTAGTATCGGGGCTTTCCCCACAAAAGGATTACCGTTGCCGTTCATTAGTTATGGTGGGTCTGCGTTAATTTTCCATTTATTAGCGGTTGCGTTTTTATTGAACGTAGCTAAAACTCAGGAACGATAAGATGAAGGTGTTGATGACAACCGGGGGCAGCGGCGGGCATATTTTCCCGGCCTTGCAAGTGGCGCTGCAATTAAAGGCGCGTGGGCATCAGGTGGTTTTTGCCGGTACCTTGGGCATGGCGCAAGATAAATTGCGTGCCGCTGGTTTTGACGTGATTCATATTCCAGCGCATGGATTAAACAGCCGCTCACCTTTAGCATTAATCCGTTTTGTTTGGGTGATGCTTAAAGCGGTGTCATCGGCATTACGTATATTAAGGCAGGTGTCGCCGGATAAGGTGATTGGTTTTGGTGGTTACGGTTCATTTGCCGTCATCCTTTCGGCCTGGCTGTTACTTTGCCCGTCGATGTTCCATGAACAAAATGTGGTTCCTGGTAAAGCTAATGGCTTGATGGCTAAATTGGTCAGGAAGATTGCGGTTAGTTTTGAAGCGAGTGGCAAGTATTTTCCAAAGTCAAAGATAGTATGGACGGGATGCCCTTGCCATAGTGGTGAAGTTAAGGAGTCCCGCTCTAATTTACTGAAGAAATTTTTAATGCCTGCTGATGATGCTAAGGTAGTTTTGCTTTTAGGCGGCAGCCAGGGGAGTCGTCGTTTAAATGAGGTTTTTTATCAGTTAATGCGGCAAGAGGCTAAATCCATGCGTCTGCAGGCGATTCATATGACAGGCCAGGGGGAATATGAATCATATCGGATGAAATACCAAGAACATCAAGTGCCGGCTGTTGCCTATCCGTTTATCAGTAATATTGAAGAGGCCTATTGCCTTGCCGATGTAGTGGTTGCGCGTGCAGGTGCATCGACGGTGTGTGAGCTTGGGTTATTAGGTAAGCCGGCTGTCTTGGTGCCGTATCCATTTGCGGGGAATCACCAGCAGTTTAACGCGCAGGTCTTAACAGGTGCCGGGGTGGCAGTGTCTTTAATGCAGCAAGATTTAAATGAAGCCTCATTGAAGCAGGCGCTTAATAGTGTGCTAAATTTTGCGTCAACAAAGGATTTAAAGGCAAGTGTTAAGGGCATTTTTCATGAAGATGCGGCGTTGCGCCTAGCCGTAGCTTTGGAGGATCTTTGATGATTAAATGGGTGTTCTTGCTTTTAGCCTGTGTGGGGCTAGCTGTTCCAGCGCAGGCAAAGAAAGAATGGTTAGAGGATAAGGGGAGTAATTTCATTATCTATCACCGTCAGGTGCCGCTTGATTTTGTGCAGACAGTAATGAGTTCTGCGGAAGAAGATTTTAGGGATGTGACGGCTAATTTAGGGATTACCCGTTACCAAAGCTGGGCTTGGGATAAACGCGCTGCTATTTATATTTATAAAGATGAAGATGATTATGTCACCAACGGCGGCCAGGCTGGTTGGTCTCATGGGTCAGCCTCTGTGCGTGAAAAAATTATTCGCACCTATCCTGCCGCTAATGGTTTTTTTGATTCTATCCTGCCCCATGAATTGGGACATATCATTTTCCGTGAATTTGTCGGCTTTAATGTTGATGTGCCCCTTTGGTTTGAAGAAGGGGTGGCTATGTACCAAGAGAAGGCAAAGCGGGTGGGGGTTAACAAGACGGTCAAGGAGGCGATTGAAAATGGTCAATTTATTCCTTTATCAAGATTGACAGATATGCAATTATATAAAGATACAGACCAGCAGGTGGTTAATCTTTTTTATGCCCAATCAGCCAGTATTGTTTATTTTATGATTACGCAATTAGGTGACCAGCGTTTTTACCAGTTGTGCAGGGAGCTTAAAGATAATACGCCATTTTTAACGGCCTTGACGCGGGTCTATGTGCGGGTAAAGACTCTTGATGATTTGAATAAGCTGTGGGTTAATTATTTAAAGGAACAATAATGAAAAAGCATTATCATTTTATCGGAATTGGCGGTATCGGCATGGGTACCTTAGCGTCGCTGTTATTAGCTAAGGGGCATAAGGTAAGCGGCTCAGACCTAAAAGAGAGTGAGTTAACCGCTCAATTACGCAAGAACGGCGCGCAAATCACCATTAGTCATCATGCGAGCAATATCAAGAAACCTGATTACGTCGTTTATTCGTCAGCCATTAGGGTCAATAATCCTGAGTTAATTGAATCTGTCAGCAGGCATATCCCAGTGTTAAAGCGTGCGGAAGTTCTAGCGCAGCTGGTTAATGAGCAGGTGGGTGTGACCATTGCCGGTGCGCATGGCAAGACAACGACCACCTCAATGGTCTCCTATATGATGATGAATGCCGGCCTTGAGCCGACAACGGCGGTGGGCGGCATTATTAATAATGGCGGGGTTTCTTATAATGCTAATTTGGGTAGGGGTAAGTATTTCGTAGCTGAAGTTGATGAAAGTGACGGTACCTTTCTGTATTTTAAGCCGCATTATTCCATTATTACTAACATTGATTTTGAACATGTGGATTTCTATAAGGATTGGGATGGCATCCTTAATGCGTACCGCAAATTTGTTGCCTGCACGTCGCCTGCCGGTTGTTTGATTTATTGTGGTGAAGACAAGCGCCTAGATAACCTGGTGCGTGAACAAGGAATAAAATCTATTGCCTATGGGTTTTCGCCTCATTTGGATGTTTATGCGAAAAATATAACCACCGACGGATTTTATTCTAGGTTTTCCTGCATGACGCAAGAGGGGGTTTGGGGTGATTTTGAATTGACGGTTCCTGGCCGGCACAATATCCTCAATGCGTTAGCCTGTATCTCATTAGGGAAGTCCTTAGGCATTAATCGGGATGTGATTGCCAAGACTTTAAAGGAATTTAGCGGGGTTAAGCGGCGCTTCCAGTTAAAAGGCCAGGTCGATGGCGTGATGGTGGTGGATGATTATGGCCATCATCCCACCGAGATAAAGGCAACCATTAATGCGGCCCGTTTATTTGAAGGCAAGCGTTTGATCACGGTGTTTCAGCCGCACCGTTATTCGCGCACAAAATTCCTGCTTGATGAATTTGTGGCAAGTTTAACGGATACCAATGAATTGGTTTTAACTGATATTTATGCTGCCAGTGAGAAAATATCTGAAGGTGTTGGGACAGCGGTGTTGTTTGAGAAATTGCAAAAAGTAATGGGGGATCGTGTTAGTTACCTTAAGAAGGAGCAGATCCTGGATTATTTAAATGCTAGGGTACAGCCTAATGATTTGGTTTTATTCTTAGGGGCGGGTGATATTTACCACTTGTCGGATGATTTAATTAAGGCCTTGCAGGCAAAGACGGTGGTGCAGGCGGGAAAGGCTTTATGAGCGTAACGCAGTTTGGTGTAATTGGCGTATTGATGGGAGGGTTTTCCTCGGAGCGTGAGATTTCATTGCGTTCAGGCCAAGGCGTGGTTAACGCCTTGCGGGCCCAAAACTATCAAGTGCACGCGATTGATATTCAGGTGCCGGATAAGGATAAGGTCATGGCGCAGTTAAAGGAAGATCCGATCGATGTGGCCTTTATTGCCTTGCATGGCCGCGGCGGGGAAGATGGGTTTATTCAATCCATCCTGGAAGATATGGATATTCCTTATACGGGGTCTGGGGTAAGGGCAAGCCAGCTTGCTTTTAATAAGATACTAACCCAACGGACCTTAAAACAGGCAGGTTTGCCTGTGCCAGCGCATGTGATTATTGAAAATGGCGCCTTCCTGGAATTTAAGGTGATATGGGATCAGTTAAAGTCAACGCCCGTCGTAGTTAAGGCTGCTTGTGAAGGTTCATCGATTGGGGTGCATGTGGTGCGGCACCCTTCAGAATGGGAGCCGGCGCTTAAGAATGCCTGTGCTTTTGGTCCTAATGTGATTGTGGAGCAATTCATTAAGGGGCGTGAGTATACGGTCGGTATTTTTGATCAGGAGGCGTTGCCCGTCGTTGAAATTATCCCAAAGTCGAATTTTTTTGATTTTACTGCGAAATACCAAAAAGGGATGACGCAGTATGCGGTGCCGGCTGTGCTTGAGGAAGGGTTAGCAAAGAAGATTCAGGCGTTAGCGTTGCGTGCGCATGAGGTCTTAGGCTGCCAAGGGTTTTCCAGGGTGGATGTGCGGCTGGATCAGAAACAAAAGCCGTTTATTCTGGAAGTAAACACAATCCCTGGGTTTACGGAGACAAGTTTATTCCCTAAGGCCGCGGCTGTTAACGGGTATAGTTTTGTGGCGGTATGTGAGAAGTTATTGGAATTGGCGTATGGCAAAAAAATCAAACATTAATATTTCTGCAATTGGGATCATTCGCATCATCGTCTTTTTGTTGATTGGATTTATCCTCTTTACTGTCTATACCCGTTGTGCAGAATTCTTGACGAGATCGTCGATATTTACGGTTAAAGAGGTATTTATTGATGCATCCATTCAGTTTATTGACGCGCGCCTATTGAAGCAATTAAAGGGGCGTAATATTTTCTTGGTGGACATCAATAAATTGCACCGTCAAATCGCCCTTCAATACCCGCAGATTGCCCAGCTGAAGATTGAGCGGCAATTGCCTGATAGGATTATGGTTAAGGCTAAGAAACGGGTTGGGTTATTGCAGGTGCATGGGCAGGGTAAATACCTTGTCATTGATACGGAAGGGGTTTCGTTAGCTTATGTGAAGGAGCCGGTTGCCTTTCCTATTGTTTACGGCGTTCCGTTGGAACGCACCCGGGTGGTTTTAGGCGCTCCTGTTGCTGGCAGGGAATTAAATACGGTGGTGAGGATTTTACGTGAATTTAAATCGAGGGGTAGGCTTTCATCATTACGTGTGACAGCAGTTGAGGCGGGGAATCTATCCAAGATAGATTTAACGGTTGGCAAGACGGCACATATTATTCTTGATGAAGATAAGTTAGTTTTCAAGATTGATATGTTAGAAATGCTGCTGATTCAAAACCGGCTTGATTTCAACCAAATCAAATATATAGATGTGCGTTTCAAGGAACCGATTATTGCCCAATATAACGATGAAGAAAAGGGTAAGGATTAAATATGATGCTTAAAAAAATGGCGAAGGTGGTGCATTTTTGCGGGTTAGATATAGGGACGCACGCGGTAAAGGCCAGTATTATCCGTGCCCGTGATGCGGAGAATTTAGAGTTATTAGGTGTTTTTGAGACGAAGGCTACGGGTTTGCGTGAAGCTTCAATCAGTGATATTACGGAACTTGCGGAAAGCATTAGCCGTGCGGTGGAAGGGGTGGTTGAAAAGACGGGGATTAAGGTTAATGCCGTGCAATTAGGTTTGAGTGCGGATCTATTGGTAGCGCGCCGTTCAGTCGCCATTATCCCCTTGATTGATAGCGGGACAAAGGTTATTGCTAAGTCAGATATAGTTAAGGTTAATCATCAGGCGCGTTTATTGGGAGCGCAGTTAGATGAAGAGATTATTCATGATTTCCCGCAGCAGTATAAGGTGGATGATGCTAACGTGGCATTAAACCCTATTGGGCTCTACGGCCGTAAACTTGAAACAAGTCTTTTGTTATTAGTTGCCAATGCCGTGCGGGTGCGTAATTTAACCAAGGCCGTGCATCAGGCTGGTTATGAGGTTAATCAGGTGGGCTTTTCATCCTATGCGGCTTGTGAGGTTGCTGTGGACAGTAAGGCTAAGGAAGAGGGTTGTGCGGTGGTGGATGTGGGCGCGCATATGACCACGGTGTTGTTTTTCAAAAAAGGTAAATTAGGTGATTTACAGTTTATTCCCTGGGGTGGTTCCTATGTGACGCAAAGCATTGCAGAGCGTTTGAGTTTGACGATTGATATGGCGGAAGATATTAAGAAGACGCATGCTTTAGCTGTTAAAGCCAACCCCTCTGAGAGTACGGGTGAAATACTGGTTAAGCGTGAAAAAGGGTATATGCCTATTCGTCGGGAGGCGGTGTGTGAGGCGGTGAATTGGGAAATTGAGAATTTATTGGCGCATCTAGAGGCGGTGATTAAGGGGTCTGCGATGTACCATGATTTGAATAAAGGGGTTGTGATGGTGGGTGGTGCGTCCTTGTTGCCAGGTTTAATTGAACGTATTGAAGAGCGGACGAATTTGCCAGTAGCGATGGGAGCAGCAACCAATGGGTTGAATAACGCCGTTGTTTATGCGGCTTCAATTGGTTTAGCCCAGATGCATTATTTAAAGCGCAAAGATGAAACCTTGGATATCCGTCAAGTAAAGAATATTAAGGACAGGATTGTTAATGCGTTAAAAGATGTAGCCCAGGAATATTTTTAGTCCTTATGCCGTCCATCATCGCGCCGTTTGCTTAAGTTGAAATCAATATTCTTAAGCAAGCCGCGCAAGCGCAAGAGGCTGGAAAAGATATAAAGGATCCAAAAAGAGTTAAAGAGCAGTAAGATTACAATCAGCAGGGTATTGACCGATTGGGCCATGAGTAGCCGTTCTAAGATGCTGGCCTTCTGGATATCGACATTGATATCGATGATCTTAATGGTATTGATGAATACGGCGACAAAGATACCCACAAGGATGATTTCAAAGAATAAGATATAAAAGTGTTTAATCATCCATTGCGCCATACGGTTATCCCATTGGCGCACCTTATTCATTAAGTCATTAAAGCCCATAGCAGATCTCCTTGAAGTTGTTATTATTCTAGGGAGCGTGTTCTTAAAGGCAATATAATTTTTATATTTATGAATCTAACGCAGAAAATAATAGCTATGTTGATGTTGACCTGGTCGGTTGCGGGCTGTGCGGGTACGTCTTCCTT
>CAYNTZ010000031.1:0-15321 GCA_964400365.1 uncultured Planctomycetales bacterium
GAAGCAGAGCGCATCCGTTTAGCCACCCAGGTAGGTTCCGGGTTGGTTGGGGTTATCTATGTTTTGGATGAGCCAAGTATCGGGCTGCATCAAAAGGACAATGACCGTTTATTAGCCACCTTGCATTCCTTGCGTGATTTAGGCAATACTTTAATTGTTGTCGAACATGATGAGGACACAATTCGCCGTGCGGATTATGTGATTGATCTAGGGCCTGGGGCTGGCGAGCATGGGGGTAAGGTGATGTATGCCGGTGATGTTCCGGGATTAATAAAAGCTAATAATTCGCTCACCAGTCAATATTTAAACGGTTCCTATGCCAGCTCAACGCCGGGATATTGTGAATACCAAATTCTTGAAAATCACCGGTGCTAAAGAGCATAATCTAAAGAACATTGATATCAATATTCCCCTAGGGGCTTTTGTCTGTGTCACTGGGGTGTCAGGCTCGGGTAAATCCACCTTGGTCGACGGGATTATTTATAAGGCCTTGGCACAGAAGATAAATGGGGCTAAGGATAAGCCGGGCGCGCATAAGAAAATTGATGGTATTCAGCATATTGATAAAATCATCGTGGTTGATCAATCGCCCATTGGCCGCACCCCGCGTTCCAATCCGGCTACCTATACCGGTGTGTTTAGCGATATCCGTGACCTTTTTGCGCAGATGCCTGAATCAAAAATGCGCGGTTACAAGCCCGGCCGTTTTTCTTTTAACGTGAAAGGCGGCCGCTGCGAGGCCTGCGGCGGAGACGGTATTAAAAAGATTGAAATGCATTTCCTGCCCGATGTCTATGTGGAGTGTGAAATCTGCAAGGGCAAGCGTTTTACTGACCAGACCCTGGAGGTGGAATTTAAGGGTAAGAATATCGCTGATGTGCTTAATTTATCCGTGGATGAGGCGCTGGTTATTTTTGATAATATACCCCGCGTCAAGGTTGTCTTACAAACGCTGGCGGATGTAGGCTTAGGTTATGTCCGTCTAGGTCAGGCGGCCACCACCTTATCCGGTGGAGAAGCCCAGCGTGTGAAATTGGCCAGCGAATTATGCAAGGCCTCAACCGGACAAACTTTTTATATCCTAGATGAACCAACCACAGGCTTGCACTTTGCCGACGTGGATAAATTACTGCAAGTGCTGCAGCGTTTGGTGGACCGGGGCAATACCATCCTGGTGATTGAACATAACCTGGATGTGATTAAGTCGGCGGATTATGTGATTGACCTAGGACCAGATGGCGGGGATAAGGGCGGCGAGCTGGTTTTTGCCGGTTCGGTTGAAGATATCATAAAACACCCTAAATCACATACGGGCCAATACCTTAAACAATTCTTAAACAAATCAGCTTAAAGATTGGTATAATATTTCCTATGAATCGTCGCTGGATTATTTTATTCGTTATTCTTTCTATGGTTTCATTGCCATTGTCTTTTGTTAAGGCGCAAGTGGTTGAGCAAGAATTGCTTGGTACGGCGCAACAAGCCTTTAATGACGGGTTTAGTGATGTAGCGATCCGTTACCTGGAAGATTTCCGCCAGCAGTTTCCCCAAAGCCCTAAAATTAATGCCGCGAAGATTTTGTTAGGCCAGAGTTATTTTCTAAAAGGCCAGTATGATGATGCCTTAGAGATTTTTAAGGGTTTACTTGATCAGGCTGATAATAAGGATGTTATCCTTTTTTGGCTCGCAGAAAGTTATCTAAAATTGGGCCAAGGTCACTTAGCCCGCGGGTATTACGAGTTGGTGATTAAGGATTTTCCAAGTTCTCCATTTGTTCCCCAGGCGTATTATTCCTTGGCATGGGTGTATTTTGACCAAAAGAACTTTACCCAGGCAAGGTTAATTTTTGGGCAGTTAATTAAGTTGTTTCCTGACCACCAATTTAGTGAAGATGCGATGTTGAAGATGGCTGAATGTGATTTTAATAATATGCATTTTGAAGCGGCGGTGCAGTCTTTTGAAAGTTATGCCCTTAAATACCCTAAGAACAATAATACGTGTATGGTAAATGTCAGTATAGCTGAAAGCCTATATTATTTAGAACGTTTTAATGACGCCTTGGGGTATTATCAGCATGTTAGAGATGGTTCTTGTGATGATCAGGTAAGGTTTTCTGCGCTAATGGGGTCTATTTGGAGTGTTATTAAGTTAAAGAATTTTCCTCAAGTGGAGTTGCTTTATAAGTCAGCTATGGATTTGGCGAAGCTAAAGGGTTACCCATTGGATGACCTTTTATTTTTACAGGCGAATATTAGCTTTGAGCAAGGTAATTATGAGGAAGCTATTACAGGTTTTTCTGATTTTATAACGCGTTTTCCACAGAGCCCCAGGGTTCAGGAAGCTTATTTAGCGCGGGCTAATGTGTATTTTCTTTTAAAACGTTATGAAGAGGCTGATGCGGATTATAAGCATATCTCAACGAGTGCTGATCCTGATTTAAAGCAAAAGGCCATGTTTGGCTTGGGCTGGTCACAAATAAAATTAGGCCATACCGCTGATGCGGTTAAGCATTTTGAAGCAGTGGCTACGGGGAGTGAAGATGTGCAGGTTAAGGCTAATGCGTTTATCCAGATTGCAGATGCCTACCAGGACAGTGGTCATTATGACGATGCCTTGCACGCGTATGAACGCGTCTTAAGTGCGTATCCGAATAACGCATTGGCTGATTATGCCCAATACCGACGTGCTATTGCTTTGTTAAAGTCATCAAAGATGGATCAAGCGATTCTTGGTTTTGAGCAGTTGCGCGCCCAATTCCCGTCAAGTAAATACCTGGAGGATATTGATTATTATTTAGGGGTAGCTAGTTTTAAAGCTGGGGATTGGAAAAAAGCAGTTTTGACCTTGGAGAATTTTATTAAGGGGCTTTTACGTCCGAGTGAATTTACTCCTGAAGCCAATTATATCTTGGCGTTAGCGTATTTAAATTTAAAACAGCCTCAGGAAGCGCTGCGTGTCTTTCAGAAAATCTTAAGGCTTTATCCAGATGCGGCTAACGTGGCTCAAAATGCGGATATCGGCATTGCTAAATGCCAATTTGAATTAGGCCAAATTAAAGATGCGGTGAAGCGGTTTAAATTAATTGTCTACAAATACCCGCGTACGCCTTCAGAGAGCGAATCAATGTTGTGGTTGGCTCAGTATTATTTAAAGAACGCGCAATATCAGGAAGCTGTTGATTATTACCGTGCCTTGATTGAGCGTTTTCCGGATAATGCCCAAATGGATCAGATCCATTATGAGTTAGGGCAAGCATATGAGATTCAAGGGCAAACAGATCTTGGGCTAGAACAATACAAGAAAATCAGCGCTAAGGATAAGGCATTACTAGCTAAGGCTAAACTATCTATTGCGGGCATCTTGTCTAAGGATTTGGAACCCCAGCGTGCGATAGCTGCGTATGAGAGTATTATTTTGACGAATCCTGATTTTGCTTCTGATGCTTATTTGCGTTTAGGCCAGCTTTATCGTAATGCGCAGAATTATGAGAAGGAAATTGATGTGTACCAAAAGGCGTTAAAGTCAGGTGATGATAAGGGCCAGATTAATAAGGCGCAGCTGCAGTTTAATATTGCGGATACCTTGGAATTAATGAGCCGTACTGATGAAGCCATTGAACAATATTTAAAGATTGCGCAAACCTATCCTCAGGAAAAAATGTGGGTGATTAAGGCTTATTTGCGGGTGGCTAAAATATATGAAGAGGGTAAGGATTGGGGCGGGGCCCAGGTGGTGTACCAAAAGATTATTCAATTGGATACGGAAGAATCCAAATATGCGCAGGAGCGGCTTGATTGGATCAAGCATAATGTGGTTTTAAGAAAAACAAGGTGAGGTTTATATGAGCATAGCATTTATTAATGCCTGGGGTATTCTATTCAAGGGCGGGCCGATGATGTGGCCTATTTTATTGTTATCTATTGTTGCCTTGGTGATTGCTATTGAGAAATTCATTCAGCTTAATAAGGCGCAGCAGGAGCTTATCCGGTTTAAAGAAGCCGTGTTTATGGAAATCCGTCAGCAGCATTTAAAAGAAGCGCTAATCCTTTGTGAAGAGAGCGCTGGTTTTATAGGCCGTATCCTTAAAGGCGGGGTGGTAAGGTTTGGTCAACCACGGCTGGCTGTATTGATGGCGATGGAAGATGCTGCGGCTATTGAGATACATCAATTAAAGCAGCGGCTTGGTATTTTAGCGTTAATTACGAATGTGGCGCCTATTCTTGGTATTCTAGGGACGGTTAGCGCTATGACGGTTGTTTTTCATGCGGTTCAAATGCGGGCGAATGCCTTAAATCCGTTAAGTTTAGGGGATATGTCGTCCGGTATCTGGCAAGCCTTGTTGGCGACGACAGCGGGTTTGTTGGTGGGTGTCATTAGTTTAACGGCATATAGCTTTTGCCGTTCCCGTGTTAATGATCTCATCGTGTCCATCGACCAGATGGTTAAAGAAGCGGCTAATTTATTGGAGAGTTAAGGCATGTCATTAAGCCATTTAAGAATGCCAGGTAACATCATCCATCCGGTGGTGGGGGTGGTGTTTATTAATTTTATCTTAGTGGTTATTTTGTTGGTGATGTCAGTGACGGTATTAGCGACGCCGGCTGGCATTGATTTGAAATTTCCTTCAGCTAGTGTTGGCGGAAGGGAAGAGGGTGCTGTCGATATAAAAGTTACCAGTGAGGATGTGATTTATTTTAATGGTAAGGTGGTTACGCTTAATGAATTGCGCAGGGTGCTATCTTCTTTTAATTACCAAAACAAGTTGATGATGATTAAGGTTGACCGTCGGGCGTCGATGGGGCGTATTACTGATATTTGGGATTTTTGCCGAGGGATTCCAGGGGTAAGGGTTAATGTCAGCACGTCTAATTAAAGTGTCCTTAGCGGTGGTTCTTTTTCACATAGTTCTTTTAAGTGTTTGTTGGATTGGTTTCCCTGTGCCTAAACCTAAGGCTCAGGTGGATTTTATTTATGTGGGCGGCAGTGTTGATGAGGATGGTGGGGCAGTGTCTGCTCAGATGCCAAATAGCAAGAAATTTGATTTTGACCGTTTTGATGCGACGGCCTTTGGGCCTTGGATGAAATTGCGTACGATTGATAAGCCAAGAAAATAAAATAGGTTTAGCATGTTCATTTGGGATTTTTCAGTTATTGTAGCCTTGGCTGGAACCATCGCAGTGGGGGTGGTAATTTGCCTGTGGATATTGTCATCTAGAAAACCGCGTTTACCCAGTTTGTTTAAGGATGCTCAGGCTTTTAAGCAGTGCCCATATTGTTCCTATGTTTTCTTGGATTACCTTAACCGTAAAGGGTTGCCTTGCCCGCGTTGCCATAGTTATCTGGATGATATAAAGGAGCCAGCAGCGATGCTTAAGTCAAAACGGGATAATCAGTCAGGCATGGTGTTGATGATGGTGTTGATGATTGTCATGATCATGATGATTATGACAATCACGATTTTAACGCAGAGCTTAAATCAAAGCACTTCCGTGCAAAAGCAAATTGACCAAATCCGCCAAGACCAGTTAGCCAAGGGGTTGTTTTGGAAGGCCCATGCTAATCAGGGTAAGTCGGTCGAAGAGCGGGCAGAGGTGGTGATTGATGGCAAGGCCTATAAGTCTACTTTAAAGACAACCGGCAATACGATCACCGTTGATGTTTCTTCCGAATAATGCTCATTTTTCTCTTAAAAAATAGCCTAAAAACATTGACAATGGGGAGTGGCTGTTGTCTAATGTTGATGTATGTCCGGCGAGAAAATCATAGGATTCTTTTGGGGCGCAAAGCAATTTAATATTATCGAGGCGCGTGATGGGATGGCGCTGTTAGCTTCCCGTTTTTCTCCTGATGAGGGTTCTCCTGTTGCCTTGATTCAGCGGGTTTTGCGTGATAACCGCTTTGAAAGCCGCCGCTGCGCCTTATCCATCCCTAACAGCGAGTCGATGATCCGTTCCTTTGTATTGCCAGCCATGAATGCGGCTGAACTAGAGCGGGTTGTTGAATATGAGGTCAAGAAGTACATCCCTTTCCCCTTAGAGCAGTTGGTTTTTGTTTTCCATCCATTTCCTTTTACTGACAAGAATGTTAAGAAGATCCGTATTGTATTGGCAGCGGTGCGTAAAGATGTTTTGTTTAATTGCAGTCAGCATTTAGAACAGGCGGGGCTTAATGTTTTCTTGGCTGAGCCTTCGCCGATTAGTTTGGTTAGGGTGCTGGTCTTTAAAAAAGAATTAAAGGTTGATCAAAAAGTTGTTGTCGTCGTCTTAGACCAGACACAGGGGCAGATTTTATTTGTCCAAAAAGGTGTTTGTCTTTTTGTCCGTGATTTTTCGCTGTTGGTGTCTGCCAGTGATCAGGGGGCTGATCAGCAAGTGGCGCGTAAGAAGCTGGTTAATGAAATCCACATGTCCATGGATTTTTATAGCCGTCAATTTGAAGATGAGAAGACGGCCCAGATGTTGATTATTTCCGCCTATGATGATGCCTTATTGGTGGGAGAACTGGCTGCTGAATTTGCTGTGCCGACCAAGCATTTGACGCCGGCGCAATTGCTGCGTACGCAATCAGCGGATGTTTCAGCGGTGCATGCCTTGGGTGCCGCATTAGCTAAAGACCAAGGCTTAAAAGTTTCTTTTAATTTTACCAAGAAGCAGGAAAAATCAGACGGCTCTTTTTTATCCGGGTTTGATTGGTTCTTATTTGAAAAAGTTTCTAAAACGGCAGTGGTGTGTTTGATTGCCTATGGCTTGGCCTGGGGGTTGGCGCATTTTAAGATCAATCAATTAAAGCAAGAGGCGGTGGCCTTATCCAGCCGCCAGCAAAGTTTTGATGGGTTAAGTGCGCAAGAAATATTGGCTAAGGCTGCAAAAAATAACCGCCAGTTAACGGAATATCAAGGCATTCGCCTAACTAGCCAATTGTCTTCCATACTGGTTAATGTGCCAGGGCTTTTTAGTGAAGGGGTTTGGCTACGTGATTTATCCGTCAAATATGTGTCAGTTGGCAAGAATAGTACGGATGTCAGCTTGACCTTGGAAATTTATGGCTATGTTTCCTTGGATGATGCCAATAAAGAAATCAGGGTGGTGAATGATTTGACCGCTAAGGTAAAACAGCATCCGGTGCTGGGAAAATATTTTAAGAGCGCGGTGATTAATTCGGTGGAGCGTCAACAGTATCAAGATAAGGCGGTTACGGTTTTTACCATGAACTGCTCGTAGAAATATGAATCTTAATGACCTAACAAAGATGGACTTGAAGAATATTGATCCTGCCAAGGTGATTGCTTACCTGGGGATCCATTCGGATGCGTTGATACGCATGACGATCGTAATTGTAACGGTCTTGGGTGGTTTCCGTTTGGTGGAGCAGTATTTAGAGCAAACCAAGGTTTTTGGGGTTCAGATTACTGAGATGGAAGAGAAGTTGATGCAGGTGATGTCGTATGAGAAAAGTGTTAATGGGTTAAAACAGTTTTGGGAAAAAGCGCCTAAGCCAATCAATGATGATGCGGTGGTTAATTACATGACCGATTTAGCGGCCAAGAATAACTTGGAAATATTATCTTTTTCGCCAGGTCAGGTAAGTAGCGATAAGTTTTTTACGGCCAACAAGGTTAAATTTAAGTTAAAAGCGCGGGAATATAAGGATTTTGTGCTTTTTGTGCGCAGTGTAGAAAATTCTGGTTTTGCGTTGCGGGCGGAGGCTATTAGCTGTTCCTTGGAGCAGGGGGCGGCCCAATCGGGGACGGGGCCTGTGATTAACATTCAAATGGAAATTGTTTCAATTAAGGTCAATGAGCAGAAAAATATTTAAATATAGCATTGTTTTTTATGGGCTTATGGGCTACAGTATTTTATGTGCGGCTCCTCAAGAGTCTCCGGTGGAAGGGGATGATTTTTCAGCAGCTTTTTCGTCGATCAAGAATCCGTTTTCATCGCCGGTGTCGGTTAAAAAGGTAGTGCCTGTTGTTGAGAAAAAGAAGGATGTGGCGCCAAAGCCTGTGGTTGTGGCACCGCCGCCAGAGCCGGTAGTTGTGGTGGTGGCTAATCCGCCGGCCTTAAGGATTACCGGGCTAGTATGGAATTCAGATAAGCCCCAGGCCATCATTAATGGTAAGATTTTAGGTTTAGGCAATGAGGTGGATGGGAGCAAGCTTATTGCTGTGCGTCAAAATGAAGTTGATGTTATCTATGCGGGCCGGCAATTTACGATAAACGCTAATCAACCGGTAAAAAATGAATCCAAAAAATCCAGGTAATCTTGTTCAACAGTTAAGCTGTTGGAGAATATCCGTCGTTATTCCAATCGCCGTAGCTATGTTGTTGTCAACACCGTCAACGGCTGCGGTTTCCCCTTGGTTGGATGACAGTTTGTTTATTAATCCGAGCGAACAAAAGAAGGTGTCGTTGGATTTTAAGAATGCCGATTTAGCGGATGTTCTTAAGATATTCTCCCAGCAATCCGGTCAGAATTTTATTGCCTCACAAGAAGTGGGGGATCGTAAGGTGACCTTGTTCTTGGATAATATTCCTGTTGATGAGGCGTTAAGGAAGATTTTGGATGCGAATAATTTGATGTACCAGGAAGACGGGAGCGGTTTATTTGTGGTGCGGGCTAAGCCGGTTGCGGCTAGGTCGATCATTACGCGTGTATATGCGTTAAAATACGCTACGGTGTCTTCATCGAAATTAAATACGATGATTACAGTGACCAAGAATTTAACTAATACGGCTAAGGCTGATTTAAAGTTGACGGATGATTCACCAGCTGCAAGTAAAAGCAAGACTGATGGCGGGGTGGGTGCGGTGGTGCGCAGTGTTTTAACGGATGTGGGGATTGTGGTTGAAGACCCGCGGACGAACAGTTTGATTATCACTGATGACGCCAGGCAGTTTGGTGTTATCGAACAAATGATTGCGCAGTTGGATGTGCCGGTTCCCCAGGTTTTGATTGAGGTTGAGATGTTGGATGTCTCGAAAGTAACTTCTGAGCTGATGGGGGTTAAGTATGGGTCGACCCCGTTGACATTAACCGGTGCCCAGCGCGATACGTTGTATCCTTTTGATCAGAACCGCATTATCAATAATGGTGATGCGGATACGCCGGCCTACCGCGTGGGGACAGTTAACGCAGCGGGGTTGTCAGCAACGCTGCAATTCTTAAGGACGCGCAGTGATACGCGTAATTTAGCGCGGCCAAGGTTATTAACCTTAAATAATGAAACCGCCGAAATCAAGATTGCGACGGATGAGGCAATTGGTATTTCAACGAAGACAGATTCCAGTCAAAGTACGGCGACGCAATCCGTGCAGGCTGAGCGTGTGCAAACAGGGGTTTTCTTAAAAGTAACGCCGCAGGTGTATTTAGCTACCCGTGAGATTGTGCTGGCGATTGCCCCTAAGGTTATTCAGGCGCGTACCGGCGGTACCTTCCAGGGCCAAACGTTTAAAGACCCTGAAGAGCGTGGTTCACAGGCAATATTGAAGGTGAAGGATGGGCAAACAATTATTATTGGTGGTCTTTTGCGTACTGATGACAGCAACACCTTAACTAAATTGCCAATTCTAGGCGATCTTCCCTTTGTTGGTGGTATGTTTAGGCATAAGGATAAAAGCGGCAGTGAGCGTGAGTTGATTATTTTCATGACGCCGCATATCATCGATGATTCCCTGCCCAACAACACGTTATTTCAACCTGATGACCGTCAGCGTATTATTGAAAGAGATCTTTCTATTTTAGAACAGACTTTTTAGCTTATGGCCCGTTCCCGTTTAGGTGATATCTTAATCAAAGAAGGGCTGATTACTGAGAGCCAGCTCAATGAAGCCCTCTTGACCCAAAAGGATAAAAAAATACCGATTGGGGAATCGCTGATTAAGATTGGGGCGATTAACGAAGAAGATCTTGTAAAGGCGTTAGGGACGCAGATGATGATTCCCTACTGTTCCTACGCCTCCGGCCTGCTTAAACCAAAACCAGACCAAGAACTTGATAAGATTGTGCCTCATGAATTTGCCATGAAGCATTTGGTTTTGCCCCTTGCCAAAGAAGGGCAGGTGTTGACCTGTGCTGTCTTTGATCCACTTGATTTAGTGACCATTGATAATTTAAAGAAAATCACCGGTTGTGAATTGGTTATTTATGTGGCTACCAAGTCTGACTTAACCAAGGTGATTAATGAGTTTTATTTCTTTGATCCGAATAAGGATCATAAGAATAGCATGCTTGATAAGGCGGTGGAAAAGACCTACCAGGGGGACCAGCCGTCTTCTAAGATGATTTCTGCCGATTCACCGATGGATGCGGAGCTTAGTATAGACCGCTTAATTGAAAAGGCGGAAGATGCGACGGTTGTAAAGCTGGTTGATTTGATTATCCGTCAAGCCATTGATGAAAAAGCCTCCGATGTGCACATTGAGCCTTTTAAGGAACGTTTGGAAATCCGTTACCGCATAGATGGCGCTTTATACCAAATTCCGCCGCCTGCATCCCATTTGCATTTGCCGATTATTTCTCGTATTAAGATTTTAGCGAAGATGGATATTGCGGAAAAGCGCATGCCCCAGGATGGGTCAATCTCAGCTAAGCTGGAAGACCGGACGGTGGATATCCGCGTATCAACCTTACCCACGGTATGGGGTGAGAAGGTGGTCTTGCGTCTGTTGGATAAGGGGGCGGTTAAATTAGAATTAACCCAGTTGGGTTTTGATAACAAGCAATTAGAATTAATCCGCAAAGCATTAAAAAGCCCATATGGACTTTTCTTTGTGACTGGTCCGACGGGTAGTGGTAAAAGCACCACGCTTTATGGGGCATTAAATGAAATTATTGATCCATCCAAGAATATCTTAACGGTTGAAGATCCGGTGGAATTTAAGATTGAAGGCGTTAACCAGGTAGGGGTGCGCACGGATATTGGTCTAACCTTTGCCGCTGTCCTAAAAGCTTTTTTGCGCCAGGATCCGGATATTATCATGGTTGGTGAAGTACGTGACTTGGAAACGGCGCAAATCTGTGTCCGTGCGGGATTAACCGGCCACTTGGTTTTAAGCACCTTGCATACGAATGATGCACCGTCTGCGATCACGCGCTTGATTGATATTGGCGTGCCATCGTATTTATTGACGCCTTCCTTACTAATGATTATCGGCCAGCGGTTAGCGCGCAAGCTTTGCACGAAATGCCGCGAAACCTATGGAGCGGCGGGGCAAATGGTTGGTAATTATAAGATAAAGAGCGATTTGATTTATCGGGCTAAAGGCTGTGATGATTGTAATCATACTGGTTATAAGGGGCGATTTGTTATTAGTGAAGTAATGGTTATTGATGAAGAAATGCGTTCCCTGCTGTCCCGGGGGGCAGCGTATAATGAGATCCGCGATGCTGCCCGTAAGAATGGGATGGATACGATTTTTGAAGTTGGTTTAAAAAGGGTTGAAGAGGGGGTTACCTCCCTTGATGAAGCCTTGGGTGTAACCGCTTCAGCCTAAAAAGGTGATATGCCTCATTTCCATTATACAGTTAAGGATGCACAAGGCCGCACCAAATCGGATGTGATTGAAGCTAATGATGAATCATCATTAGTGGAGCGTCTCCAGGCGGATGGTTTTTTCATTGTTAAGATATCACCCTTAGACCAAAAAGCTCCTGTTGTGAAATCAGCATCGGGAAAGATATTTGCGCATAAGCGTATCCGCACCGATGATGTCATTGTGTTTGCGCGCCAATTGTCCACCATGCTTGATTCAGGCGTTATTTTGCTGCGCAGCTTGGATGTTATCTTAACCCAGGTTGAATGCGAGCAGTTTTATGAGGTTTTAAAGAAGGTACGCAAAGATGTGGAAGGTGGCAAACCCTTAAGCGTTGCTTTATCGAGGCATCCTAAGGTTTTTAACCAAATGTGGATTTCTTTAGTTGAGGTGGGGGAGGCGTCAGGTAATATGTCCACCATCTTAAATAAACTTACCTTTTACATTGAGCAGCAAGCTGCGTTTAGATCGGCGGTTGTTTCTGCCTTGGTATATCCCTCTGTGCTTTTTCTGGTGTCTGTATCTGCTATTTTATTCTTCGCGCTTTTTGTGGGCCCGCGGTTTGAGACGATTTTTCAGGATTTAGGTGCCAAGCTTCCGGGGTTGACGGTAGCTGTTTTGGGTTTATTTAGGTTTATTAAGGCGCAATTCTTTGTTTTATTGGTCGGGGTGGTTGCAGGTTTCTTTTTATTGAAGAAATTTATTTCCACGAATCATGGCCGGGTGGTTTTTGAAGAATTTGTTTTCCGTTTGCCTGTTTTTGGGGCGATGTATAAATTAATCATCGTAGAGAGGTTTTCTTCCCAAATGGCCATCCTGATGGAAAGCGGCGTGCCTATTCTTTATTCGCTGGAGATTAGTCAGAAAATGGTATCGAACCGCACCTGTGCCCTTGTGATTGCCCGTGTCAGAGAATCCGTGCGGGATGGGAAGATGATGTCGGAATCCATGCAGCAGCATAGTTTTTTTCCGGCGATGGCGATTCAAATGATCCATGTGGGTGAAGAAACTGGTGAACTTGGGAAAATGTTGAAACATGTGGCGGCTTATTATCAGAACATTGTTGAGTCCTTTATGAAGCGTTTTGCGGTATTGATTGAACCATTCTTATTGGTATTTATGGGGGCAGTCATTGGGACGATTGTTATTGCCATGTTCCTGCCGATATTTAATCTCTCTAGGGCAGGTGCTGGTTCTGGTTAATGGGGCTACATATATGACGGGGTATTTAATAATAGCTAACAGGTAACGAGGAGAATATATGCATATGACGGTAAAAAAACTAGGGCAAAAAGGTTTTACGCTCATTGAATTGATTGTGGTTGTTGTTATTTTAGGTATTTTAGCGGCTATTGCGGTACCTAAGGTTATTGATAATATTAATATTTCTAAAGCTGCTGAGGCCTACCAGGTGATGGGTGGTTTAACAAAACAAGCCATGACCTGTTTAGCCTTAAAAGGCGAATCGAATTTTACGGATGTGTGCAATAGTTTCATGTCTATTACCAGTGCGCCAACCGTGCCTTCATCATCAGGATTCACCTATACAGTTGAAGACAATCCAGGGGAAACAATTACCTTTAAAGGGTTACATAGTTCAGGGCCCAATAATTACATTAAATCAACCTTAACGGCAGCGACGGGTACAGTAACGCTTTCCCGCGGCGGTATTTATTCTAAATTGGAATAAGGTATTTATGTTTCAAGGATTCTTAAGCAAGAAGAGGGGTTTTACCATAACGGAGATGATGATTATTGTCATTATCCTGGGGATTTTAGCGGCGGTTGCCTTGCCACAGTATAAATATGCGGTTGAACGCCTGAAGGTGTCTGAGGCGATTAGTATTTTGACCAATGTGTTAGGTGCCCAGAAGCGGTATAAGTTTGAGAATGGTGATTATGCGCTGTCCTTGCAGGATCTTGACGTGACGGTGCCGCCCTCAAAGAATTTTGTCGGTTTAACATTCTTTCCGAATAATGGCGCCGCGGTGGCATTAATTAAGCGTAATGGCACGGGTGAATACAGTTATTCAATGTCTATTCATGAAGACGGCACCTTTAGCTGTGCCGGGGGGGCTGATGATATATGCGCAAAAATAAAGACGTGGCAATGAGGCGGGCCAGGGCTTTTACCTTGATGGAGCTGATGATTGTCGTTGTTATTATGGGCATTATAGCCGCATTTTCTATTCCCAATTACAGCAAGGCAGTAGAGCGTTCCTATGAGCGGGATGGGATGGTTAATTTGATGGCTATCTATACGTCGCAGAAAATTTATTATAATAATAACAATACCTACGCTGGTGGTAAAAATATCGCAGAGCTTAATGCGTCCCTGGAGTTAGGCCTGATTTCAAACGGCATGACTTATGCTTGCAATGCCTCTGGTGTTGCCTTTGAGTGCACGGCGGCCCGAGGGAACAATTTTGTTTTGCGGGTTAATAAGGATACGGCTAACCCTTGTTGTTCCAGCGGTGATTGCCCATCAATTGCAAAATGCGGATCTACACTTTAAATTCACGCGCCTTTTCCTATGTTGAAGCGATTATCGCCACTGCTATTTTAGGTATTGCGGTGGTTGGTATTTTGATGACAGTTGCCAGCATCAAAAAGCCGGCGGCTAAGACGGACAGGGCTTTGGTGGCGGCCTATTACGGCCAGGAAGTGTTAGAAGGCTTGCGGGCTAAGGTTGATGCTAGGGATTGGGATTCAGGTGAGTTGGCGATTACCACGACAACGCCTCATGTTAAGACCAAGACAATTGATGGTGTTGTTTATAAGGCGAGTTACCATGTTTCCGAAGATCCTGAGACAGGTTCTCGCAAGGTTGACCTATCGGTTGATTGGCCGGATATAGAATAAAACATATGCAGCTAACTAACCCACATAGATTCCAGAGGGGATTGACCTTAACGGAATTGCTGATTACCTCCGTTATTGTCGGGGTGGTGATGCTGGGGGTGGTTTCGCTTGATTCGGTGGTTGGTAAGAAGCGTAAGATTTCAACGGCGGAGAATTTATTGTCATTAAATGCCAGGGTGGCAGTCAATCACATTATCCATAATGCCTTGCAGGCTGTTGGTTATGGTGAGGGGGAGCATCGAGGTATCCGCATTGGTGAGCAGGTTGGTGACCAGGGTGAAGTGGGGCCGGGGTCTTTTTGTATTAAACAGGATATCCAGGTCTTGGCTACCTCTGTTAACTGGACGCCATTAGATAGCAGCGACGACCGTTGGGTTTGTTATACCCTAGACCGCAAAGACCATAATATTTATATGTGTCAAAAACCCTATGATGCCGCTTCAAGTTATCAAGGCGCCGGCCGTTGTTCAACCGGAGAGGTAGTGGCTCAAGCGGTTTCCTGGGATCCCCAGTTTAAGGCGCTTGATGAAGAGGGGGCCAACAAGCTTGTTTTTACCATGGTATTAACGACCCGCTTTGATCCTGCTAAGCCCAAGAGCAGCAGTAACCCTGAAAATACTGTAACAGTCAGCTCCTCACCCCCAGGCCTTAGGATTTAATTCATCTTATTTTTTAAAATTCCAAGTATTGATAATGGCTTGAGCATCGTGCATTATTTGGCGAGGCCGTTGTGTCTTTAGGAATGGCACGACGGTGTAGGTAAGCAGGATCAGGGCGACGATGATTTTTTGCCATTTTGAGGTAAAACGGTAGATAAAATAAAATGAAATAATAAAAATGAAATAGATGGGGAATTCCAGGAAACGGGTTTTAATCCAGGCACGCGAGGTAAAATCAATAAAATCGGTGAATAATAAGAACAAGGGGA
>CAYNTZ010000032.1:0-15281 GCA_964400365.1 uncultured Planctomycetales bacterium
GGGCGAGATTGTTTGGAACTCAACTGGGGAGTTATGATGTCCTGGATATTTATTTAGGCCTTGATTCTAAGGATCTTAATGGTCAAGAAGAGGAGACAAAGGCTGCTAGGCAGCGTCTAATTGATGTTTTGGTAGATGGTTTTGATAATGAAGGTGATTTGATACATATTTTTAAATTGGAAGAGGAGCCGAAAGGGGAATTGAAAGATCAGAATCAATTAATTGCTTCAATCATATCGGAAGTTAGGGCGCTTAATAAAAGGAAAGGTCTTTTGAAAACCTTTGAACAGGCCGTTGAAGATCTTAGTGAAGAATACAGCTCTTCTGTTTGGCTAGGCGGCAGTTCTAATAAGACGAAGGGGGAGGCTTTAAAATATATTATTGATTTAATTAAGCAGATGAAAGAACTTGGAATAGCTCGAAATGAAGTGGTGGAGAGTTTGTCCGATTTGGCAATTGAGGTTAAGCCATCTATTAAAGGAGAAATAGTAGGTGTTATAAATACGGTTTTTCCTCCCAGCGCGGCGATGATGACTCCGCAACAGCAAGCTTGGGAGAATGCCAAAGTTAAGTTTAACGGCATTGATTCAAACTTGGTTAGTAAGGTGAGAGGATTTGCTGGTTTAGGGCATTTTCTGGCTAATGAGACGCTCGGCTTGAGACAACGTCTTATTACAAGTCAACAGCCGGATTATATTGATAGCGGGTATATAGCAATGATGCTGACCAAGACGCATCGCATATTATTGCCATTAAAGAAGATCTTTGGTTTTAAGAATATTAGTGAATTAACATCATGGGCCAATAGTGACACGGCATTTACCCAGTATGATTTTGAAGTTAAGGATATTAAAAGGGATCTATTAAGAGATATTCAGGCGGGGAGATTAACTCAAGAGGTCTTCGAAGCATTAACTATTGATGCCCAGAAATTAATTGATCAAGTTCAATTATTAGAGAATGCTATTAAGGAAATTCCTGTTTCAACGACGTCAATGCCTTCAGAGATAGCAAGCATAAAAGCAATGGAGGCAGAAATTAATCAGGCGCTTCCGGCGCCTTTTAATGTGGTATTTTTGTCTGGAGAAATGACATGGCCTGCTGAGCTGACAACAAAGATGAATCAACTCTTAGATAGGAATGTGGAAGATGATTCAAGTTGGAATAGGCGATTTTATTACATTTCTCCTTCTGGGGATGTGGATTGGCAAGACGTCATAAAAGAGATTGCTCAAGTTTTTGAAGCTTATCCGAGATTTAATAACGCTCATTCATCTTGGGAAGCATTAAAAGCGAAGTATAGCGCCGCGATGACCTCGCAACCCATTGCCGCTAAGGAGGAAGGGATCCCTGGGCAGGCAAGAGATATATTGATAGATGGCAAGAAACTGACAGAGCTTATCAGTCAGCGTGAAGTTTTTTGGGTGCAACAGAAGTATATTGATGGATTACTTATAGACAGGGCGTATTTAAGTTATCTTGTAAGGCAACCTCATCAATGGATGCAGGAAGAGTTTGATCGTTATAAAGAGCATTCCACCTTGTTTTTAAATGCTACATCATTGGAAAATTTTATCGTTAAGATAAAGGAGAGAGGGGTTTATCAATATTTTACAGATACCGTTAACCCCTTTATTAGGTTGGATAATGCTGCTGGCAAGAGAACCTTGGCATTTTTGCGCGAGATCTTAATGCGTTCAGGTTTTAAAAGAGATAATGTCACCTTTGGGTACGAAGAATTAGGGGAATTTGACCCAACAGGATGGAAGGTCATGAGCTATCATGGCGTATTAGGTAGGGTTGTTCAAAGGATAAGTAATAGGGAAGTTAAAGTCCGCACCTTTGATAATAGGGAATTGCAGTTTGCATCGAAAGATTTAATCTTTATTCGAGAGCAAGGGTTATCTGTTGATAATTTGTTAAGTAGTAAAGAGCGGGGAAAATTACCCCAGCCGGTTTCAACCGAAGTGGACATTCCGCTTTTAAAGCAGGGTGGTTTTATTCTAAAAGTAAATCACTATGAAGGATTTAGGGGGATCACGCAAACAGTGTCTTTGGAAGACACGCGGCAGGATGGGCGTATTCTTATTGAATTAGATCTGACGGGGGTTATTGGGACAGATAGGCTAGATATTGTTAATAAGCGATTGCGTACTTATCAGCCACTTATAGAAGGAATATTAAATAGTAAGGAGAATTTCCGTAGTATGCAAGAAAGCACGATGAGGCAGGATAGCTCGGTTGACTGGTTTATTGGGCAGATGAACGGGCTCATTGTTGATATAGCATATCAATTTACCAGCGCGGCAATGGCAACATCTAATATGAAAACATATACGCCCGCAGTGATGACAGATATGGAGCTACAGAAAGCGTCAACGCCAACAGGTGGTATTGACCTTATGAAAACCACCCAAAACACTGCGGTGCAAAAAGAAGGTACAGGTGTGCAGATGACGGTTGATTCAGCGATGATTAACCGCATCCGCCAAGCAGGTACGCTTGATCGCCTTGACCCTGTCATCTACAAAGTCACCCCCATAGTCAACATCTGGCCCATCCTTGGGCTTGAACCACCAAAGCATGAAGAAGAACGCCTAGCCATTAGATAAAATAGTGCCTGGTGCTATTTTATTTAGGGGAAATGCGTTGCCCCTTTAGGGGTCAGCGGATATAATGACCGCATGGCTCAAATTTCTAAAGCATCATCCAAGGTAATACCTGCACCATATATCACCGATCACGACATCTATCTTTTTAAAGAAGGCAATCATTTTAAACTATATGATAAGTTAGGCGCTCATCTCATGACTCATGAGGGGGTGGCAGGCACGCATTTTGCGGTGTGGGCGCCGAATGCCAAACAGGTTTCCGTCGTGGGGGATTTTAACGGTTGGAATCGCCAATCGCATCCACTGGCGTCGCGTTGGGATTCGTCAGGCATTTGGGAAGGGTTTATTCCAGGGTTAGCCAAGGGCGAGCTGTATAAATACTATATCGTTTCCCAAAAAGATTATTATCAAGTCGAGAAACAAGATCCCTTTGCCTTATTTAATGAAGTGGCGCCAAAAACTGCATCGGTAATTTGGGATTTGGATTACCAATGGCAGGATGAGCGTTGGATGAAGGAGCGCCATAAGCGTAATAGCCTCGATGCGCCGATGTCCACCTATGAAATGCATCTGGGTTCCTGGAAGCGGGTGGTGGAAGACAATAACCGCCCCATGACCTATCAGGAACTTGCCGTGCATTTGCCGTTATATTTAAAAGACATGGGTTTCACCCACGTCGAATTCTTACCGGTGATGGAACATCCTTTTTATGGCTCCTGGGGTTATCAGACCTTGGGTTATTTTTCAACCACCAGCCGTTTTGGTACGCCCCAAGATTTTATGCATCTAGTTGATGCGCTGCATAAAGAAAATATTGCGGTCATCCTAGATTGGGTGCCTTCGCATTTCCCCGGTGATGAACATGGCCTGGCTTATTTTGACGGCACGCATTTATACGAGCATGAAGACCCCCGCAAAGGATTCCACCCGGATTGGTCTTCCTATATTTTTAATTATGGCCGCAATGAGGTAAGGGAATTTTTAATTTCTTCAGCGATGTTTTGGTTGGATAAATTTCATATTGATGGTTTGCGCGTCGATGCGGTGGCTTCCATGCTGTACCTAGACTATTCCCGCAAAAACAATGAGTGGATTCCTAATGAATATGGCGGCCGGGAAAATATGGAAGCCATTTTCTTCATGCGCCAGCTTAATAAGGCGGCCTACGGCCAATTCCCCGGTATTCAAATGATCGCTGAAGAATCAACGGCCTGGGGTGGGGTCTCTCGCCCGGTTGATACCGGCGGGCTAGGCTTTGGCATGAAATGGAATATGGGCTGGATGCACGACACGCTGGTCTATTTTTCTAAAGACCCCATCTATCGCAAATACCATCATAATGAATTAACCTTTAGTTTTATGTATGCCTTTTCCGAGAATTTTGTGTTGTCGCTGTCTCATGATGAAGTGGTGCACGGGAAAGGCGCGCTGGCCGCCAAGATGCCCGGCGATGATTGGCAGAAAATGGCGAATTTGCGACTGCTTTATGGCTATATGTTCGGACACCCAGGCAAGAAATTGCTTTATATGGGCTGCGAAATGGCGCAATGGGGCGAATGGAATCACGAGAAAAGCATCGATTGGCATCTTTTACAATACAGCCCCCACCAAGGCATTCATCAATGGGTGAAAGACTTAAATAAATTGTATGTCAGCCAACCGGCCTTGTATCAACGCGATTTTACGCCGGATGGTTTTGAGTGGATTGACCTTAATGATTATAATCAGGGTGTGATCAGCTTTTTGCGTAAGAGTGCCGATGGAAAAGAGCAGGTTGCGGTTATTTGCAATTTTACGCCTATGGCGTGGCATAATTATAATATTGGTGTGCCTACAGGTGGTTTATGGAAGGAATTGCTTAACAGCGATGCCTTAATTTACGGCGGCAGTGGTCAAGGGAATCTAGGCGGGAAGCCAGCGCAGGCCAAATCATTCCATGGGCGGCCCTATTCAATTGCCTTAACTATTCCGCCATTAAGTGTCTTATTTTTAAAACAAGATTAATGTTCCTATTGTAGAAAATCCCTAAGCATATTGACGGGTATTTTTTTTGAGACTACAATATTTAAATAATTAGAATTAATGGAGAATTAGGAATTACGGTACCCAATACACAAATAAGGGAGGGCCTTTATGAAGGATAAAGTTATCGAGATTGCAGGTAAAACCTGGCGTTTCTTAGGCCAGCATGGGGAAACCAGCGTTGGTCAATTAGGCAAGGTAATGAAGGAAAAGGATGAAGTGGTGTTGCAGGCGATTGGTTGGTTGGCCCGTGAGGATAAAATTAATTACGCAACCAAGAATCGCCGCACCTTTGTGTCCTTAGTCGAGAATGAGTTAAAGGCCTTCAATGGTTTAATGTATAATATGGATGAGCAAATTAAGAATGAAGCGCCAGCAGCGGCTGTTACCACCACCCGGAAAGCTAAAGTTAAAAAATGAACCGTTTTATCTGCATCCACGGCCATTTTTACCAACCCCCGCGCGAGAATCCGTGGTTAGATGAAGTTGAAGTCCAAGATTCAGCCTACCCTTATCATGATTGGAATGAACGGGTTTCAGCGGAGTGCTATGCCCGTAATGGTGCGGCCCGTATTGTTGATGGTAATCGCAAGATTACCGATATTGTTAATAATTATTCCCGCATATCCTTTAATTTTGGCCCTACGTTATTGTCATGGATGGAGCGCAAGGATCCATTGACCTATAAGGCCATCCTTGATGCGGACAAATTAAGCCAGCAGAATTTCAACGGCCATGGTTCAGCCATGGCGCAGGTCTATAACCATATTATTATGCCCTTGGCTAATAGCCGTGATAAGCGCACCCAAATCTTGTGGGGCATTAAGGATTTTGAATTTCGTTTCAAACGTAAACCTGAAGGTATGTGGCTGGCGGAAACGGCGGTTGACCTAGAGAGCTTGGATATCATGGCCGAGCAGGGGATTAAGTTTACCGTACTGGCCCCCAATCAGGCGCGTCGGGTTAAAGAAGGTAATCAAGACATGCTTTGGCGGGATATTGAATCAGCCAAGGTTGACCCGCGCATTCCTTACCGTTGTTATCTCCCTTCAGGCCGTGAAATATTTATTTTCTTTTATGATGGGCCTATTTCCCAGAATGTCGCGTTTGAAGGTTTATTGAATAATGGTGAATATTTTGCCCGCCGCTTAGCGCGTGAATTTAATGCCAATATCCCCGGCGGCCAAATGGTGCATATTGCCACCGACGGTGAAACCTATGGCCATCACCATAAATTCGGCGACATGGCCTTGGCTTATTGTCTGCATTGTGTGGAGCATTATAAGTTAGCGAAATTATCGGTGTATGGGGAATTTTTAGAAAAATTTCCCGTCACCCATGAAGTCGAGATTGTGGAAAATTCATCCTGGAGTTGTGCGCATGGGGTGGAGCGTTGGAAGAGTGATTGTGGCTGCTGCACCGGTGGTCAGCCAGGATGGAACCAAAAATGGCGTGCGCCTTTACGTCAAGCCTTGGATTGGCTGCGGGATCAGCTCGGTCCTGTTTATGAACAGCAGATGGTCAATTTTACCAGTGATGCGTGGGGATTAAGGGATGCGTATATCGACGTTATTTTAGACCGCCGTGGGGAGAATGTGGACCGGTTTATCCAGGCAAGGATAGGGCGTGCGTTGAATGAAGATGAGCGGGTGCGTTTATTGAAGTTATTGGAGATGCAATACAATGCCCAGTTGATGTACACGTCTTGCGGTTGGTTTTTTAATGAGATATCCGGGCTTGAGACAGTACAAATTTTAAAATACGCGGCCCGTGCCATTCAATTGGCTAAACAAGTGGCAGATATTGATTTAGAGGGTGGTTTTATTGCACTTTTGGAAAAGGCGGTTAGTAATGAAGCCCAGCACGGCAATGGGGCGGCTATTTACCGGTCGATGGTTATGCCTTCCGTTGTTGACTTATTGCGCGTAGGGGCGCATTACGCGGTGACCTCGCTTTTTGAAGAATACCCAGCCAAGGCAAAACTTTATTGCTATACCGTTAACAGCGAGCGCTATGACCTTAAGGAGGCTGGCCGCCTGCGCCTGGCCATTGGTAAGGCCTCGGTGCGTTCTAATATCACCGGGCAAAAGGCGCATATCCGTTTTGCGGTCTTGCATTTGGGGGACCACAATTTTATTGGGGGCGTGGATTATCTTTCCAGTGAAGATTTTGACGAGATGCGCCAGCGCATCATTGATGCGTTTTCCGAGAGCAATGTTCCGGATGTGATCGGGCTGATTAATTATTATTTTAGTGCCCGTAAATATTCCCTCTGGCATTTATTTAAGGAGGAACAGCAGAAGATATTGAATTTGATCTTGCAGTCGACCATGGGGGATATTGAGACATCGTTCCGCCAGATTTATGACAATCATTATCCCTTGATGCAGATCAAAAATGAAGTCCGTCTGCCCCTGCCGCGGATGTTAATGACGGTGGTTGAGTTTATTTTAAACCGTGATTTGTCAGCTTTGTTGGAAGCGGAACATTTGGACATTGACCGCCTGAGGGTCTTGGTTGAAGAGATGAAGCGCTGGTCATTTAAGCGTGACCAGGTTAATTTTACCTTCCTTGCCAGCAACCGCATCAGTGCCTTATTGACGCGTTTGGAATTGCATCCTGAAGATATCCAATTAATGGAAAGTATCGTCACGGTGCTGGAGTTGTTGGGGCAATTAAATTTAGAATTAGAGTTATGGCAAGCGCAGAATATTTATTTTAGCCTTAGCCGCAAGACCTATCCAGATATTCTAAGCCATTCCTCGACGGATTCCTTAGCGGCCAAGTGGGTTAAATTATTTGAACGTTTAGGTGATATCCTGCAAGTAAAGGTCATTCCAGCCTCTGTTGGGGCTAAGATATAGGGTTACGGTAGGTGTCCCTGATAGGTATTTATGGATAAGCGCGCCAGCGGTATTCTCTTGCATATTAGTTCCCTGCCGTCAGCATACGGTATTGGTGATTTAGGTCCTTTTGCTTATGCCTTCGTGGATTTCTTGCGTAAGTCAAAGCAGTCTTATTGGCAAATCTTACCTATCAATCCTACCGACGGGATTAATGGCCATTCTCCGTACAGTTGTTTTTCAGCTTTTGCGGGAAACCCTCTTTTTATAAGCCCTGATTTAATGGTTATTGATGGCTTTCTAAATGCCCTTGATATCCCTGCACGTATTAAAGCGCAAGATGAAGCGGTTGATTACGCCCTAGCCGCTGCTTTAAAAGAAGCCTTATTTGATAAGGCCTTCGCGCGTTTTGCCAAACAAGAACCCGACGCTGATTATAGGGTTTTTTTAGCTGATAATAAGGATTGGCTGCACGATTTTGCGCTTTTTATGGTGATTAAGGCAACCTTAAAAGGGGCGTGTTGGCAGGATTGGCCAAAGGCCTTAAAGCAGCGTAAACCAACCGCCTTAAAGCAGTTTTATGCTAAAAACCGTTACGCGGTTGAGCGGATTAAATTTATCCAGTTTTTATTCTTCCGTCAATGGGCTAAATTAAAGAAATATGCCAATGCCCAGGGCGTTAGCATTATTGGGGATATTCCAATCTATGTCAATTATGATAGTGTTGAGGTGTGGTGTTACCCACAGTTTTTTAAGTTAGATGCGCAGGGGGGGCTGAAATTTGTCAGTGGTTGTCCGCCGGATTATTTTTCTAAGACAGGCCAGCGTTGGGGGAACCCTGTTTATGATTGGGCCGCGCTTAAGAAGAGTAATTATTCCTGGTGGGTGAGGCGAGTGGCGCATGACCTATCCCTTTTTGATTATTTGCGGGTGGACCATTTCCGTGGATTTTTGTCTTTTTGGCAAATCCCCGCCCATGAGAAATTAGCTGTCTTTGGCCGTTGGGTTAAGGGGCCTGGCGTAAGTTTATTCAATGTGATTTCCCGTCGGATAAAATCATTGCCTATCGTAGCTGAGGATTTAGGGGAAATAACCCCTGATGTGCCGGCACTGATGGAGAGGTTTAATATTCCCGGGATGCGGGTTTTATTGTTTGCTTTTGGCGGGGATTTAAAGACAAATCCGCATGCGCCGGCTAATTACCCTAAGCGTTCCTTGGTTTATACAGGCACGCATGATAATAACACGATTCAAGGGTGGTATGCTAAAGAAGCTAATGCCCATGAGAAGGCCCATGTGAGAGTGTTGTTAAAATCAGCGGTGAAGTTGCGCCAATTGCATTGGCAGATGATTAACGTATTAATGCGTTCACGGGCCAATACGGTGATTATTCCTATGGCGGATATTTTAGGTTTACGGGAAGATGGGCGAATGAATACCCCAGCGACCAAGGTTAATAATTGGAAATGGCGCTTGCCGATGAAGGCGTTGACAGCTGCGTTGGCACGCCAATTAAGTAGTGTCGTTATCAGTTCAAGGAGGTAATATGGTTAAGTTGACTAAACAGCAAGCAACAGTAGCGGTGATTCTAACGGCAGTCTTGGGCGTGGTTGTTTTTAAAATATTTGCTGGTCCTAAGGTTGTTCCTATAGACCCTATCGCCGCGCGTGCTAAGGGTAATCCAGGGGCGAAGGTCAAGATTGTTGAATTTATTGATTTTGAGTGTCCTGCCTGTGCGAATGGTTCAAAATTATTAAAGGATGTTGTTGCGCAATTTAAAGAAGATGTGCATGTTCAGGTGAAGTATTTCCCATTAACTAATATGCATCGGCATGCCATGCAAAGCGCCCTTTATAGTGAGTGTGCTGCGCGCCAAGGGAAATTCTGGGAATTGCACGAGCAGATGATGCCGCAGCAAAAGCAGTGGAGCCAGTTATTAAGCGCCGATCCTATTTTTCAGGAGATGTCAAAGCAGGTGGGGATTGATATGGAAGATCTTAACCATTGTTTAGCTTCCGAAGAGGCCCGTCAAGCAGTTAATGATGAACGTTCCTTAGGACAATCCATGGGTGTGCAGTCAACCCCAACGTATTTTATTAATGATAAGATGGTGGTGGGGACTAAGGCATTGATGTCTGAATTGGGGACGTATTTCCCTTCTTTAGTACCGGCCGTTACGCCAACTCAGCCTGCCGCTATGCAAAGCTTAGCTCCTGTGGAAAATCAAACACAAGGAGCCAAGCCATAAGATGTTGGCCGGTATCCGTATTATTATCGGGTTGTTTTTATTAGTTTCAGGGATTGAGAAATTAATCAGTCCTTACCAGAATTTTCTTTATGCGATTGAAGCGTATGAAGTATTGCCTGCATGGGGCGAGGTATTGACCGCGCGGGTAATGCCTTGGCTTGAATTAATGGTTGGTTTATTTGTGTGTTTAGGTTTGTGGACTGATTGGGCGCTTAAAGGGGCCCTGGTGTTATTTGCTTCTTTTGTTATTGTTGTTACCCAAGCCCTGTTGCGTGGTTTACCGATAGATCAGTGCGGCTGTTTTGGGGCGGCCATCCATATCCCGCCTAAGGTTATTGTTGTTATTGATAGTGCCGTGCTCTTGTTAACGGTCTTGTTATTGCGCAAGGCGGCGTTGACTAAGAAATTCAGTTTAGATCAGTCATTCGAACAATGAATATGACAAGGTATTTGTTATCATGCCTTTGTTTCTCAGTAGGGTGCCTTGCTGTCCCTATCATTGCTGCAGCTGAAGGTGCTGATCTCAAGCAGCCTAATGTTGCCGGTGCTTTTTATAGCGCTGACCCAAATTTATTATCCGAGCATATTGATTATTTAAAACAAAGCGCTGGGCCTGTGCCAGCCAACCGTAAGGTGGCCATGATTATTGCCCCCCATGCGGGTTATGTGTATTCTGGCGGGGTGGCGGCGTACGCCTATAAGGCAATTGCCCGCAATCAGTATACGACTATTATTGTAATTGCCCCGAGCCATTTCCTTAGTTTTGAAGGTGTTTCTATTTGGGCTAAGGGGGCTTTTAAAACACCTTTAGGGACGCTTGAAGTTGACGCTGGTTTTGCAGGTGCCCTGCTTAAAGAAAATGCTGATTTCAAAGAGGAGCTTCGGGCTTATGATAAAGAACATGCCTTGGAGGTGCAGTTGCCTTTTATCCAGAAGACGTTTGGTGCTGTTAAGATTGTCCCTATCTTGATGGGCCAGCCTAACCTTGGCGTAGGACGGGCATTAGCAGAGGCCTTGGATAAGCTGATTGGGGCAAGGGATGATGTATTAATCGTGATTAGCTCGGATATGTCGCACTACCATGACTATGATACGGCCAATCGCATGGATGCAGGAACGCTTAAGGTGATGATGGCTAAAGATGCACCGGCGGTGTTTAATGGCTGTTTATTAGGCCAAATGGAATTGTGCGGGTTGATGCCGGTGACCACGGCCCTTTATTATGCGCAGCAGCGGGGATTAACGGCAGGGTTATTGAAATATGCTAATTCAGGCGATACGGCAGGTGATAAGTCGCGGGTGGTGGGTTATGCGTCGGTTATTTTTTATTCGGGTGATTTGCCTACAGCAACAGAACGTATCCAGGATGATTTAAGTGATGCACACAAGAAAGAATTATTGGCCATTGCACGAGGAGCAGTTGATAGTTTTGTGACAACAGGCAAGTTGCCGGCATTTAATGTTAAGGATGAGCGTTTGCTAAAGGTGCAGGGAGCCTTTGTGACCTTGCATAAGGATGGCCAATTGCGCGGGTGCATTGGGCATATTATTGGGCAGGAGCCATTATGGCAGACGGTGCGTGATGTGGCTGTATCAGCAGCGTCCCAAGATCCGCGTTTTAAGCCGGTGACGGCTGATGAATTAAGCGAAATTCAGGTGGAGGTTTCTGTATTATCTGTGCCGGTACGTGTGCGGGGGGCGGATGAGATTGTTTTAGGGCGTGATGGGGTGATTATTAGTGACGGGAAAGGCCATCAAGGTGTATTCTTGCCGCAAGTGGCTGATGAAACTGGCTGGAGCAAGGAAGAGTTTTTATCGCAATTAGCTAGTCAAAAAGCAGGCTTAAGTCCGGATGCTTGGAAGAATCCTGATGTTGAGTTGTATGCGTTTACAGCTAATGTATTCCATGAATGATGAAAAGGGATAACTGTTATGTACGGCACGGAATATTTCTGCCGTTGGCTTCGGTTTACAGTTCGACTGTCTTATAGTAGAATTTTGTATATTGACAGTCTCACTGTAATTCCTCGCCAACTTTTGGCAGAAAATTCCTGAATGTGCCTTAACATAACAGTTATCCCTTTTCATCATTAGCAATGGTATCATTTAATTTATGCGTAACAGATTGATTACTATATTCGTGATTATTTGGCTCGTGATATTTCATTACGAGTCAACACGGCATTTTTATTTAGAGCCGTTGTTGAAACGTGACCTGCCAAAGGTGAAGTTCTTATTTCCGCCGGCGGGGTGGATTATGTTTTTTAATGTAAATGATGGCTATGGGTATGTTGAGGTGTATGGCCTAAAGAACGGGCAGCCGCAATTGATTGACCCACACCAGATTTTACAGACGCGGGCCATTGGTTATGACAATATTAACCGTAATGCATTAATAACAGTGTTAGACCGCAACCTGGCGCGTTCATTTTGTGGTTTTCTGCGTCGAAATCTTCCTTATTTTGACAGTTTTGCGGTAACCTATGTTAATTACCCGCGTTTGACGCAGCAGTCCTTTGAGCGTCAACAGCAGTTAGCTTATGAATGCAGGGAGTAACTATGCTTAAGATTTGGAATCAGTTATTTTTGGAAGAACGCCCCTCGATTGGGCTTTCATTCTTTCGTCTTTTTGTTGCCTTGACAGTCGGCTTGCATGTGATTCCGTCTTTCTTTCATTTGGATGATAATTATCTATCAACGGCATTCAAAACCACCAACGGTATGTTCTTTACCTTGCCGGTCTTGCAATGGGTGGGGCAAAGCCCTGATTGGCTGGTTGTGGTGATGGTTTGGTTTTTTTTGCTAACCTGGTTTTCTTTTTTGATTGGATTATTTGCTCAAGCCAGCTGTATTTTTATGACAGTTGCCTGCTATTATTTTTATGCGCTTAATGATTTCCATATTGGCACCTTGTCCTGGGATATTTTATTGGTAACGCTTTTTCTGATGTGCGTGACCAATTATCATGGTGATTATTTCTCCGTCGATGCCTTGCGCCGTAACGATACTCAGGCGTATAAGCGCATGAGGCCGTTCTTTATCCAGCGGTTGTTGCAGCTGCAGATTGCTTCAACCTTTTTTTATACCGCCTTGTATAAAATTACTGCCCAGGGCAATTGGATAACGGGTAACCCCATTTATTATTTGATGAATTACCCGCCCATGGGGGTGACTAAGAATTTTCTTTTCAAGGAATGGATGGCAGCCAATCCGGCATTTTGTTATTGGATAGGGGTTTTGGTGGTGTCGGTTGAAATTTTAATGCCATTCTTGTTGTTTATACGCAAGACCCGCAGGTCTGCTATTATTGCAGGGTGTTTTTTCCACCTTTTGTTAATCTTAACACTGGATGTGCCGGCTATCTTTTTCTTTTTATTCCCCGCCCAGCTGTTATTATTTATTAACCCTCAGGGCATTATTCAATGGGTTGAAGGGATACGTCGGCGTTCAATTAAGGCGGATTTGTTGTATGATGGGGATTGTGGTTTTTGTTTGCAGAGCGTGCGTCAATTGCAGGTGATGGATTTGTTTGGTCGTTTAAATTGCCAACCGTCACCAACCGTCATTAGTGAGGTGAAGGTGTCCGTAGGGGATAAGGTCTATGGCGGATTTTTTGCCTTCCGCCGATTAACCTTGATGCTGCCGATGCTTTACCCGTTAGCAATTATTTTTTATTTACCAGGCATGGGCCTGATAGGGCCGTTAGTGTACAGGTGTATTGCTAAAAACAGGTATTTATTTAATCATGTTTGCTCAACGCGATCTTCCTAGGACAATTTGGATTCACGCCATCTTAATTATGGCGGTTGGTTTAATTGCCTTATATAGCGCGGCGTATAATAATTCACGCGTGGGCATGGCGGTTTTTCATGACCAATTAGGCTGTGCATTTACAGCGTTGTTGGTCATGGGGTTATTAAGTGGGGTTGATTACCGCAAGTTTTATGATATGGCCTATCCTATTTATGGAGTAAGTGTTGTTTTGCTGGTGTTAGTGATGGTGATGGGGCGGCATGCCTTGGGGGCTACCCGTTGGTTCTCCTTGGGGCCAATCAGTTTTCAGCCTTCAGAGTTCAGTAAGCTGGCCGTGATTCTAATGTTAGGGAGGTATTTTAGTACACGGCGCTCCAAGCTTCCCTTTGACCTTTCATCTACCTTTGCCGTTGTGTGGGGCGGGTTGCTTTGGCCGTTGGCATTAGCTGGCGTATCGATGCTATTAATCTTTAAACAGCCAGATTTAGGGACTGCGATTTTAATTTTTGGCATATTTATTGTTATCCTGTACCAAAGCGGCATTGCCCAGCGTTGGTTTTGGGGTTTGTTGGGTTTAATGGCTGTTGCCGCGCCTTTTGGCTGGCATATCCTTAAACCTTATCAAAAAGATCGCTTAACTGTTTTTCTAAACCCTAATCATGATCCGACGGGGGCAGGGTATACCATCATTCAATCAAAGATAGCGATTGGATCAGGTCAGTTGTTGGGTAAAGGGTGGTTGGCTGGTACGCAGAATCAGTTGAATTTCCTGCCTGAGCGCCATACCGATTTTATTTTTGCGGTGGTGGGTGAGGAGTGGGGATTATTAGGGGGTATTTTCCTGATTTATTGTTACGCCATGCTGATTTATAGCGGCTTTAGGATTGCCCAGCATAATAAGGATCCTTTTGGACAGTTGGTTACGGTTGGCATTGTCAGTATTTTGGCCCTGCAGGTGGTGATTAATGTAGGGATGGTGATGGGTTTATTGCCGGTGGTTGGCATAACCTTGCCTTTTGTCAGTTATGGCCGGACATCTTTTATGGTTTTTGCCATTATGCTTGGTTTTTTGCTTAACTTAAGCAAAAAAAGATCGATGTTCTAATTAACTTAAGCTATGATATATAAAAATACTACTTTTTAGCAAGTTGAATTGGTGTTCATCAATGAAACATTTTCGTAAAACCGTTAATAAGCAATTAGGTGAAATCCTAGTCGAGCGGGGCACCATTAGCCGGGCCCAGCTGGAAGAAGCGCTTGTCTACCAGCGTGCGCATACCATGTTGTTTGGGGAAGCCTTGGTGGCGTTGAAATTTGCTACTGAAGAGGATATTGTCCAGGCGTTAACCTGCCAATATGGGTTCCCGTACCTGCCATTATCTAACTATGAAATTTCCCCGGAGGTTATTGCAACGCTGCCAGCTAATCTTTGCAAGCAATATGGGCTGATACCGATTGATAAGATTGGCAAGAGCCTGACCTTGGCGATGGCTAATCCACTTAATGTACAGGCACTCGAGGATGTGGAATTGGTTACCGGCTGTATTGTGCAGGCCTTTGTCAGCACGCTTACGGAAATACAAAAAGTGATCGATAAATGTTACGCTGCAAATTAGGTCGGAGATAGAGATGAGCGCTAGCGGAAAAATGACATTGGCGGAGAGGCTGATGAACAGGCTTCATGCCAAAGAGCTGATAAATGATGAGGGGATAAAAAAAGTTTTGAAGATCCAGCAGGAAGGCGGGGGCAAGGTCAGCGATATTTTGTTGAATCTCGGATTGATCACGAAAAAAGATCTGACG
>CAYNTZ010000033.1:0-15015 GCA_964400365.1 uncultured Planctomycetales bacterium
TGCGTAGTAAATAATATGTTTCAAGACCCAATTCCTCATCAACCAGCCCAGCATTACCTGCGCCAAGATATCCGTTTCTTAATGGGCCTCTTAGCGGATGTTATCCGTGAACAGGAAGGTGAGGATATCTTGCTTAAGGTGGAAGAAATCCGCACCCTGGCTAAGGAAATCCGCGAGACGCATAATCATTTATTGATTGAATCGCAAAAGAAATTGATCCGTTCCCTGTCCCTGGATGATGCCTATAACGTGGCGCGGGCCTTTACGATTTATTTTCAGTTAGTCAATATCGCCGAGGAAGTCCAGCGTATCCGCCGGTTGCGTGAATATGATATGTCGACCGAAGCCCTGCAGGAAATGTCTATACGCAAGTTATTTAAAGATTTAACCGATAGTGATGTCAGTCCCCAGCAGATCTGGGACTTTTTGGCACAATGCGATATTAAGCCGGTGTTGACCGCGCACCCCACGGAAGCTAAACGCCGCACCGTGTTAGATCATTTATTTTATATTGCAGGCCAAGTCATTCAGCTTAACCGCACGGATTTGACCTTAAGTGAGAAGGATTATTTGACCAGTCGCATTAAAGAAACCTTGGAAATCTTGTGGCAAACCGGCGAAGTTCGGGGGCGCAAGGTGGAGGTGTCCGATGAGGTTGACCAAACTCTTTATTATTTTGAACGCACCATTATCCAGTTATTAGCTAATATTCATCAGAAGGTTGACCGCGAGTTTAAGCAATTGGGTTTTACACCAGCGGAAGATTTGCCGCCCTTTATCCGTTTTGGGTCTTGGGTGGGGTCTGACCGTGATGGTAATCCTAATGTGACGCCGGTACTTACTGAAAATACGGCCCTTAAGCAGCGCAAGCTGATTGTTAATTTCTATATTACGACGATCGAAGGTTTTATCCGTCGGTTCAGCCAATCCATGGATTACACTTCTGTGTCTAAGAAATTCTTAGATTCGCTAGAAAAGGATAAGCAACGCTTGCCGGATTTAGCCCGGGAATTAAACCGATTTGAAGGCCAGGAGATTTACCGCAAGAAATTTTCTTTCATGCACCGCAAATTAGTGTCGGTGCTTAATGGTAAAAAGGGCGGGTATCTTAATGCGCAGGAATTTATCGACGATATTGTCTTAATTCAGGAATCCTTGGTGAAGAATCAAGGGGCGCTAGCGGCGCATGGGGATTTAGACCGTTTATTAATTCAGGCCAAGGCCTTTGGTTTTTATTTAGCGCAATTGGATTTCAGGGATCACACTAAGAAAATCCGTAAGGCGATCGAAGAAAGTATCGGTGTAGAAAATCCAGGCACAGATACGTTATTAGCAAAGATTGCTTCCTCAAGTAAACCGCGTAAATTAAATGTGTCCTCACCGGATGCCAAGGATATTGTGGCGCAATTACAGACTTTCAAGCGCCTGCGTGAGAAATTTGATCCGCAGATGGTGGATGATTATATCTTAAGTATGACTGAAGGGGCGACGGATATCTTGTCCCTGATGTTCTTAGCTAAAGAAGTAGGCTTAATTACCGTAGCGCATAAGAAAATTAAGGCGGCGCATATCGGTGTGGTGCCGCTTTTTGAAACCATCCATGCCTTGGCTGCGTCCCCTGCGATTATGGAAGAGCTTTTTAGCATACCGTTGTACCGTTCCTATTTAAAGGCGCGCGGCAATGTGCAGGAAATTATGTTGGGCTATTCTGATTCAGCCAAGGATGGCGGCTATTTAGCGGCGAATTGGCATTTATATTTAGCGCAGCAGAATCTTTTTAAGGTCGCTCAACAGTATGGTATTAAGGTGAAGTTCTTTCATGGCAAGGGAGGGACTATTGACCGTGGTGGTGGTCAAAGCCATCAGGCTATTTTAGGTCAACCCTATGCAGCTGCTGATGGGTTGATGAAATTAACTGAGCAAGGCGAGGTGGTGTCTCAGAAATACGCCAACCCTGTTGTAGCTAAACGTAATCTGGAGCAGTTGATTTCCGCGGCAGTGATTACCAATTTGATGATTAACCGTGATGGCAAGAAGAATGTGCATTTGAGTCGTTGGGAAGAGAAGGTAGCGCAACTGTCCCAAAGCTCCTTTGATTTCTACCGCAAATTAGTTTTTGAAACACCGGGCTTCTTGGATTTTTATCATGAAGCCACACCCATTGACGTGTTAAAGATCACCAAGATCGGTTCCCGACCGGCGGCACGTTTTGGTAATCAGCGTTCCTTTGATCAGTTGCGTGCTATTCCCTGGGTGTTTTCCTGGGTGCAGTCGCGTTATATTATTTCTGCGTGGTATGGCATGGGTCATGCGCTTAAGGAATATATCGATGATAAGGGCGAGAAGGGCTTGGAAGATATGCGCCAGATGTACCGCCAATGGCCGTTCTTTACGTCCTTGATTAATAATTTACAAATTTCTTTAGCCAAGACCGACCTGTATATCGCCGAGCTATACCGTGATGTGGTGGAAGATGATGCCCTGCGTGCCTTGATTCATCAAGCCATTAGTGATGAACATGAGCGGGCAGTGGAAGCAGTCTTAGCGATAACCGAAGAAAAAGAATTATTAGATTTTCATAAGGTCTTAAAAGAATCCATCCGCTTGCGCAATCCTTACGTAGATCCATTAAACTACATCCAGGTGCGTTTTATGAAAGAGAAAAAGGCGTTAGGTGATTCCCAATCCCAGGACACTAAACGCGCCAAGATTGACGAAATCCTGCTCCTGACCGTCAACGGCATCGCCTCAGGGATGAAAAGCACGGGTTAGGATTTTTAATCTTTAACCTGTCTCTTGCATTAGTCCCACGATTTCTTATAATAAGTAACATTCCAAAGTAGTTACCTATCCGTTAATTTAACGTTTTTTACATATCAAGGAGGGCGCAATGTCAGCCACAGGGGTTAGTGTCATTAATGAAAAGGTAAAGAAAGAAGCCTCGGTTATTGATGCGATTCGTTTTGAGGCTTCCAAGGTCATGGTAGGCCAGGCTGAACTATTGGATCGTTTATTAGTCGGTATTTTAGCCAATGGCCATGTCTTGGTGGAGGGTGTGCCGGGTTTGGCAAAAACCACGGCGGTCAAAACCTTGGCTCAAACCATTCAGGCTAAATTTCAGCGTTTGCAGTTTACTCCTGATATGCTGCCCGCGGATTTAACCGGTACTTTAATTTATGATCAGCGTTCGGGGAATTTTAATATTAAGAAGGGTCCCATCTTTGCCAATATTATTCTGGCGGATGAAATCAACCGGGCACCTGCCAAGGTGCAAAGCGCCCTGCTTGAGGCTATGCAGGAGCGGCAGGTAACTATCGGTGAAGAAACGCTAAAATTAGAAGATCCATTCTTGGTCTTGGCGACTCAAAATCCTATTGAACAAGAAGGGACCTATCCATTGCCTGAAGCCCAGGTGGATCGTTTTATGCTGAAGGTTAAGATCACCTATCCTAATAAAGAGGAAGAATTACGTATCCTCAAGCGCATGGCGGTAACCAAACAATCTTTTAATGTGCAGGCAGTGACGAGTCCTGCTGACATTATCCGTTTGCGCGGGGTGGTGGATGAAATCTACATGGATGAGAAAATTGAACATTACATCGTCGATATTGTGGAAGCGTCACGCAAACCGGAAGCTTATAAATTAAAAGACCTCAAAGGGCTTATTCTTTATGGGGCGAGTCCTCGAGCGACGATCAATCTAGCGTTAGCTTCTAAAGCGTATGCCTTTATTCAAGGTCGTGGTTTTGTTACGCCACAAGATATTAAGACGATTGGTATGGATGTTTTGCGTCACCGGGTTGTTCCAAGTTACGAAGCAGAAGCTGAAGGTAAAACTTCAGAAGAATTAGTGAAGCGCATTTTCGAAGAAGTAGAAGTTCCGTAGAAATAATTAGGGACAGCGCCCTATTTATTAGTTATTGAAATCATAGTGTATTAGCTGGTATTGGGTAGGGTAACGAATGCCTTTTGATGTCCCATTACAGTCTTCAATGTTTACTTCTAAAATTAGAGAAGACTGTACGGGCATCTCTAGGCTGAGTTATCCTACCCAATATCAGCTAATTCATCGATTAATTATATACATATGTTACCCAAAGAAATTATAGAGAAGGTTCGCAGGATTGAGATCACCACCAATCGCATGGTCACCGACGTATTTGCCGGTGCCTACCATAGTGTGTTTAAAGGCCGCGGCATGGAATTTGACGAGGTGCGTGAGTATCAGATGGGGGATGATATTCGGGCGATTGACTGGAATGTCACGGCCCGCACAGGTAAGGCGCATATAAAGAAATATATTGAGGAGCGCGAGCTATGCGTCATGATCTTGGTTGATGCCTCACGTTCGATTTATTTTGCCTCGCAAGGCCAGATGAAGAATAAATTAGCCGCTGAGATCGCTGCTGTCTTAGCCTTTGCTGCCATCCGTAATAACGATAAGGTGGGTTTAATGATCTTTACCAATGAGATTGAGCTTTTTATCCCACCTAAAAAAGGACGTGCACACGTGTTGCGGGTTATCCGTGAGATTCTTTATTTTGAACCAAAGGGTAAGGGGACAAATTTAAACAAGGCTTTGCAGGATTTAACCAAGATTATCCGTCGCAAATCGGTGACCTTTGTGATTTCAGATTTCTTTACCCCTGAAGATGAAAAGGCGCAGGCGTCCTTCCGGAAAGATCTACGTATCGCTAATAAATACCATGATTTAATTGCGATCACCCTTAATGACCCGAGAGAATCAGTGTTGCCTGATTGCGGATTAGTGACCTTAACCGATGCCGAAAGCGGGAGGGATGTGGTGGTTGATACATCCAACGCTCAGGTGCGCGCACAATATGAAGTTTTGGGGAAGCACCGCCAACAAGCTCGGGCGCGGATGTTTGACGGCATGGGTATTGACCATATTGATGTAGCTACCGATGTGCCATACGCGACATCCTTGGTTTCCTTTTTTGCCCGCCGCCAGGGCAGGAGACGATAATGATAGAAGATATTAAAGACATTAAGCCCCCGCTTAATTTGCCGTTGCATTGGTTAGAAGATTTTTGGTGGGCGTGGCTTCTTTTAGCGCTTATCATTATTGCGGTTGCCGTGTTCTTTTTTGTGCGCCGCAAGAAAGCTATTGAGTTTCAGCAAGCGCCGCCTTTGCCGCCTTGGGAAAAAGCTATGCGTCAATTAGAAGAACTAGGGGTCAAGGATCTGTCAGGTCAAGGATTGTGGCGCGATTATTATTTTACGCTTTCAACCATCTTGCGTCATTACATTGAGGAACGCTTTGCCATCAAGGCCGCGGAGATGACCACCGAGGAGTTTTTACAAAAGGTCAAGAATGAAGGGGTGCTAAGCAGTGAGCAGAAAAACACCTTGCGGGATTTCATGATTATTGCCGATATGGTGAAGTTTGCCAAGCATGCGCCCTTGCGGGATGAGGCCCAGCAAAGCTTTGACTTAGTTTTGAAATTTGTGAAAGAAACAACGCCCCATGGAATTTAAAACACCCTTAGTTTTGTTATTAATTCCGTTAGTGCTGGCCGCAGCGTATTTTATTAAGCGCAGGGCCAAGGTGGCGAGTTTTGTGTTTTCATCGACGGATGTGGCGAACAAGGTGCCGGGCTCATGGAAGAGCCGCTTTGCCTTTATCCCTGGGGCCTTGCGTTTAGCGTTGTTGTTATTATTGGTGATCGCCTTAAGCGGCCCACGCAAGGTTTCACTTGATTCTAAGATATCAACCGAGGGTTTGGATATTGTCTTAGCGATTGATTGTTCCGGCTCCATGGCGGCGGAAGATTTTACCATTAATGGTAAGCGTAAGAATCGTTTGGATGTGATCAAGGGGGTGGTGGCTGAATTTATTGATGCCCGTCCCTATGACCGTATCGGCTTGGTGGCCTTTGGGTCAAGGGCATACACGGTCTGCCCCTTGACCATGGACCATGCCTGGCTAAAAACTAATCTAGACCGGGTTCGCCTGGGGCTTATCGAAGATGGCACAGCCATTGGCTCGGGGATTTCTTCGTCGGTGATCCGTTTAAAAAAATCTCAAGCTAAGTCCAAGATAGTTATTTTGTTAACCGACGGGGTTAATAATGCCGGTAAGATTGACCCGATTACGGCTGCCAAGAATGCCGCGGCCTTGAAGGTTAAGGTCTACACCATCGGGGCAGGTGCTAAGGGGCTGGCACCTTTCCCGGTGCAGGATATGTTTGGCCGCAAATTTTATCAAACCGTACAAATTGATATTGATGAAGCATCCTTAACAAAGATTGCGGATATGACCCAAGGTAAATATTTCCGTGCGACCGACACCGAATCGTTGCGCAATATTTATAAGGAAATCGACCGGCTGGAAAAAACCAAGATTGAGCAAACGGGCTACAAGCAGTACGAAGAGCTTTTTTGGATTTGTGTGGTCCTGGGCTTGGTTTTATTGCTAATTGAGATTATTTTATCAAACACGATTTTCTTAAGGATTCCTTAGAAAATTACTATGCGTTTTGCCAATCCTCAACTTTTGCATTTATTATGGCTTTTGCCGCTGATTGCCGCAGGATTACACCTGCTTTTTTACTACCGTCAGTCGGTGTCTGCCCGTTTTGTGCAAGCGCATCTTTTAGAGGATAAAGCACAGCAAGAAGGGTTGATGAGGGCAAGGATTAAGGCGATTCTTTTAATGGCGGCCTATACCTTAATCGTCTTGAGTCTGGCCCGTCCGCAATGGGGCTATCAATTACAGAATGTTAAACGCCAGGGTTTAGATATTATGGTGGCCGTGGATGTCTCCAAGAGCATGTTAACCCAGGATGTGAAGCCATCCCGATTGGAACGCACCAAGCTAGCACTTAAAGATTTAACTAAGAATTTAAAGGGCGACCGCATCGGCCTTATTGCTTTTGCCGGCCAGGCCTTTGTGATGTGTCCCTTGACGACGGATTATAATGGCTTTGCCCTATCCTTGGATGATCTAAATATAGATTCCATCCCGCGTGGAGGAACGGATTTATCCCATGCTATTGAAGAAGCCATTAAAGGATATGGGGACAGTACACAGGCCTATAAAACTGTTGTCTTAGTTACTGACGGGGAAGAAGGAGAGGGCGATGCTTTAAATGCTGCCCATAAGGCTAAGGTTCGTGGGATAAAGATATTTACGGTAGGTGTAGGGACTAAGGAGGGCGAGCTAATTCAGGTGCCCGATGAGAATGGACAAATGGGATTTTTGAAGGACGCTTCGGGCAATTTTGTAAAATCCCGCCTTAATGAAAATTTATTACAGCAAATTGCCTACACCACTGGTGCTTCCTATGTGCGGGCTGGCGGCGCTCAATTTGGTTTCGATTATCTTTATGAACAGCAATTGGCTAAGCTCGAAAAACGCGATATCGAAGAAAAACAGGAGCGGCGTTATAACGAGCGTTTTCAGTGGCCGTTGACCTTAGCGTTGTTATGTTTATTGTTAGAAGTATTGTTAACCGCGAGAATACGGCTATGAGATTTATTATAAGCATATATTTCTTACTGGTAGCCTCTAACGCCTTTGCCTCGAGTGCGTCGGATGTGCGTAAGGGTAATCGTTTATATTATGAGGGTAAATTCGATGAGTCGATTGCCCATTATGAAAAAGCCGTTGGCGCAAAACAAGGGGTAGGCATTGTTGATTATGACTTGGGCGCGGCCTATTATAAAAAAGGTGATTTTAGCAAGGCCATGGAGTATTGGCAAAAATCATCTGCGGTGAAGGACAAGGTATTATCCGCACAAGCGCAGTATAATTTAGGCAATGCCCTTTACAAAGATGCCTTGGCAGAGGAAAATAGCAGCTTGGATAGGGCGATTGCCAAGATGGAAAAAGCGGAAAACTTATTCCAGCAGCTAGTGACGGATAATCCTAAAGATACGGACGCGGCTTTTAATCAACAGCGGGCTAAAGAACAATTAGAGCGATTAAGAAAAAAGAAGCAAGAGCAACAGCAACAACAGCAGGATAGTAAAGATCAAGATAAGCAAGAGAAGAAGGATCAGCAAGATCAACAAAAGTCTGATCAGCAGCAAGACAAGAAGGATGAGCAGGAGCAGCAAGAACAAAGCAATAATGAACAGAAGCAAAACCAAGAAGATCAGCAGATGGAAGATAAGAAGCAGGATAAAAAAGATAGTCAGCAATCTAAAGATAAGTCCTCAGAAGATAAAGACAAAAAGGATAAGAAGCAAGAAACGTTACAACCCCAGGAACAAGCTGTAGACCCTAAGGAATTGCAAGCCCAAGCTATGCTGGAAGAGTATGAGCGTAATGAACAGCCTAAGCAATTATTGCAATTTGTCCCTAAATCCAATGACGAGAGTCCGGTCAGCAAGGACTGGTAAAATGAAGAGAATATTATTTAATTTAATTATTGGTGTAGCTGTCCTTTGTCAACCGATGTTTGCCTTGGCCGATGATATTTCTTTTGAGGCTTCGGTTAGTAGCAATAAGGTTTCCATTAATGAAGCTTTACAATTAGTGTTAACCGTGGCTAATGCCAAGGATAATGTGGATCCGGTGTCCCTGCCTAATATTGATGGTGTTGATGCCCGCTATGTGGGGCCATCGACGAGTTATTCTTGGATTAATGGGGTGTCTCATAGTGAGCGCAGTTTCACATATAATCTTTACCCTAAGAAAACCGGCCAACTTAAAATTCCTTCCATCAACGCGACGATTAATGGCAAGGATTATGCCACCAAGCCTATTGATATAGAGGTGGTCAGCGGTGATGCAGCTAATGCAGGTGGGGCTAGTCAAGCTGATGAGCGCAGGCAGGCGGAAGAAAGCCTTAAAGATAAGATTTTCATGCGCATGTCCTTGCCTACCCAGGAGCCATTTATTAATCAGCAATTGCCCGTGAAAATTAAATTATACGTGCGTGATATCCCTATGCGTGATATCCAAATGCCTAAATTAGAGCAGGATGGCTTTATGATGGATGCCTTTATTGCGCCCCTGCAATCCACTGAAACGATTAATGGCCTGCAATATGAGACGGTTGAGTTTAAGGTGTATATCTATCCAACCCGCACGGGAGAGGTGGTTGTTGCGCCTGCTAGGGTGGAAGGTAATTTAATTTATAAAGGCAGCAATAGCCGTCGGGTAGGTGCTTTTAGCGATGATTTCTTTAATTCTTTCTTTGATAATTTGACAGCCCGTCCGGTTTCTGTAACATCCAATAATCTAAAGCTTGATGTACAGCCATTGCCTGATGGTAAGCCTGTGCATTTTTCTGGGGCTGTAGGCCAATTTGATTTTACGGCTACGGTTAGCCCTACCGAGGTAAAGGCTGGTGATCCCATTACCTTGCGCATGAAAATTACCGGCCAGGGTAACTTAAAAGGCGTGCGCACACCTGTCTTTACAGACGTGCATTTTAAAGATTACGACCCGCTGGTTAAAGATATTGATGGTGGTAAGACAGTGGAGCAGGTGATTATTCCCACCGATGAAACAGTTGAGGCGGTAGGTCCTGTGCATTTTTCATATTTTGATGATTTGTCCAAGGAATATAAAACCATTACCCAAGGCCCCTTCCAAATTAAAGTCACCAAGCCTACCGAGGGTCAGGAGTTTAAGGCGGTTGGTTTTGCCCAATTAAATGATAAGCCCACCCTGGCCCCAAGTCCTTTGGAGCAGCCGGTGAATTTCTGGAAGGAGTTGTTTAACAAGGCCAAGCAGGAGGCATTAAAATTGCTGCATCAATTAATGTTCTGGGTCTCATTGATTAGCTTGGTATTGATGATAACGGCATGGAAATTTTGGCAGGCCTACCGCAATCGTCTAGCGACGGACGCTGCCTTTGCAAGGCGCATCAAGGCGTTTAAAGGTGCAAGGGAAGGCATTGCCCAAGCTAAGGATGCTTTGGCTAAGCAAGATGTGAAAGGTTTTTATGCGGCCGTGCAAAAGACAACTAATAATTATTTTGCCGATAAGATGCACCGAGGTTTGGGGGCGGTGAGCATAGTAGACATAGAAATCTTCTTAAAAACAAAGAGCATTGACGGGGAGATTTTGTCCTCATTAACAACCATTCTATCTTTTTGCGAAGCCGTACGTTTTGGCGGCGTCAACGCCGACCCATCCCGCATGCAAGCCGACTTCGACAAACTCCAAAGCTTGTTAGCCAGCGTTGAAAAGAAGATAAAGTAATTTTTTATTTAATGGTTTCTAATACAACATTAGCCGCCTTGTAGCTAGCACCGCTACTGCCTAAGAGTTCTTTGACGCGGGATAATTCATCAATGAGTTTGGGGTTGTGCAGGGCTTCTTCAAGGCCTTCGGTGAGTTTTTGAGCGCTGGCATCGTTTTGAATAAATTCTTCTACGATTTTCTTACCAGCTACGATATTGACCAAGCTGATGTAGGGGATTTTAATGACGGCCTTGGCAATCGCGTAGGTAATCCACGAGGTTTTGTAAATTACTACTAACGGTTTCTTAAGTAAGGCTACTTCCAAGGTGGCTGTGCCGGAGGCCACGATAGCGGCATCCATGGCATTAATGCCGTCATAGGTATTGCCGTCGAATATCTTTAGCGGTAGGTGTTTATAAAGGTATAGGCATGATTGCAATTGAGTTATGTCGATAGTGGAGGCTTTTAGTAAAATAAATTGCCGTTCGCGGTTGGCATTGAATAATTGTTGGGCCGCTTCGAGCATGACGGGCAAATGACGGGAAATTTCCTTGGCGCGTGAACCTGGCATCAGGCCAATGGTGGTTTTGCTTACCGTCAGCCCAATGCTTTTTAAGACCTCATCCTGAGAGCGGGTTGGCTTAACCTCGTCAACCAAGGGATGCCCGACGTAGTCAACCGTCATGCCGTATTTCGCATAGGTTGCTGTTTCAAAGGGGAAAAGCACTATCATGCGGTCAACCACGGTTTTAATTAACTCAACGCGTTTTTCCCGCCAAGCCCACACCTGGGGGCTGATGTAATAAATTACCTTAATGCCGCGTTTCTTTATTTCCCGTGCCAGCCTCAAATTAAATCCTGGGTAATCAACTAAGATTACAGCATCGGGTTTATGGGTGTCAATTTGAGCAAGGGTGAGTTCAAAAACTTTTTTAATGCGGTCGAAATGTTTAATGACTTCGACGATACCGATGACAGCTAGTGAGGTGATGTCTTCAAAGAGTTCAACCCCTTGGGCGCGCATACAATCCCCGCCGATGCCGCTAAAGCGCAATGGGGGGGAAAGCTCTTTTAAGGCAGCTACCAAGCCTGCCGCGCGCATATCACCGGAAGCTTCCCCGGCAATTACCATGAGATGCTTTGTTTGTGTTCCCATATTTTTTTATTGATAGCTAGGGCTACAGCCAATGCTTCGCGGCCTTCGCGGCCTGAGACCTTAGGGGTGTTGCCTTCGCGCACGCAATCAATGAAATGTTCAAGCTCTTTCTTCAGCGGCTCTTCTTTTTCAATAGGCAGGCTTTTGCGGTGAATGCCTTTATCGTCCTTGGAATAAATATGTGCTTCCTGCTTGGCGTAGTCCAGCGAGATATAGGCATTATCCACAAACATACGGATTTTGCGGGTGACCTCCGGCGAGATGCGGCTGGCCGTGACATTGCAGACGCAGCCATTGGCAAAGGTTAGCCGTGCGTTGGCAATGTCTTCCTTGTCGGTGACAACATTAATCCCTACGGCTTGAATATCGTTAACAGGGGATTTAACCAACCCTAAGACAATATCAATGTCGTGAATCATCAAATCCATGACCACCCCAATATCGAGGGAGCGGTTAGGGAATAGATTTAAGCGATGGCATTCAATAAATAATGGTTTGTGGACCAAGGGTTCAACCGCCATAAAGGCGCTATTAAAACGCTCCACATGACCAACCTGCAAACGGCAGTCATTCTTGTCCGCCAAGGCAATCAGTTCATCCGCTTCATCCAAGGAATAGGTGATGGGCTTTTCAATGAAGGTGTGAATTCTGTTATTAAGGAAGAACTGGCCGATTTCATAATGGCTGATGGTGGGTGTACAGATGCTGACAGCCTCAACCTTACCGATCAAGTCCCGGTAATCAGGTATGAAGGGGACATGGAATTGTTTGGCCACCCCCTTGCCGTTTTCAGCATTAAGGTCACAGACAGCCACCAGGTTAATCTTGTGGCGCAGGGCGTGCAAGGTCTTGGCATGGCGCTGCCCTAGGAACCCGCAGCCAATCAGTGCTATGTTTATTTTTTGCATGTTAAACACATTAACAAAGCCCTCGACAAATGTCAAACCCCATGCTAAATTACGTGCCACTTATGAAAAATTACCTGCGCATGTTGTCATTCCTTAAAGGTCATCAAAAGCGGTTTTCCCTGGCGCTTTTTTTTATTTTGTTTTCCTCGCTGTTTGAAGGTATTCAACTGACCTTTATGTTGCCGGTGATTGACCGTATCTTCACTAATAAGAAGATTATTATCCCCAATGAAGTGCCGCAGTTTCTTACTGACCTGGTGAATTATTTAAACAATGTAGATGTGCACACCCTCTTTTGGGTGATCCCATTAAGTTTCTTAGGGTTGTTTGCCGTTAAACAAGTTGTTTTATTTTGGTCGGATTATTTAATGAATGATATCTCCCAGGCTGTGATGCGGGATGTGAGGACAAGGTTGTTTGAACGGATACAAACCTTATCCTTGGATTATTTTAGCCGTAAGCGTACCGGTGAATTAGTTTCGCGCATTACCAATGATGTAGGGACGATTGAGAACGCGGTTTCCTATGCCGTGACAGACTTATTTAAGCAGCCGTTCTTGATACTTGTTTTTATTTGTTTTGCTTTTACAGTTAACACTAAGGGAACTTTAATTGTCTTTTTGATGTTCCCTTTAATAGGCTGGCCGATGGCTATCATCAGCAAGAAGCTGCGACGTATTGCGAAGAATACGCAAGAGAAGATGGCGGATATTAATTCGCATTTGTTGGAAACTATTTCCGGTGTGCGTATCCTTAAAGCCTTTGGTACTGAACGCTACGAAATTCAGCGTTTCCGTCAGCAGAACCAGGATTATTACCGCCTGCGGATGAAAAGCATCCGAAATATGATCCTGGTGGGCCCCCTTACGGAAATTGTTGGTGCGGTTTGCGGCATTGGTATTATCTTGATTTTAGGTAAAGAAGTTTTAGATAACCGCTTGTCTTTTGGTGTGTTTGCTTTATTCCTGGCTTCTATCCTGCAGGTGATCCGGCCAATCAAGAAAATAGCCAATGTCCAGGCCATTATCCAGCAAGCCTTGGCCGCCAATGAGCGGATTTATGAGGTGTTAGATACTAAGCCATCAGTAGTTGAGAAATCCAATCCTGTAGAATTCGATGTGTTGAAAGACAAGATTGTACTGGATAAGGTGACGTTCCAATATGATTCAGTTTCCGGGGATATTCTCCATGAGGTAAATTTAACGATTAAAAAGGGGGAGTTGATTGCGATTGTAGGCCCTACAGGTTCAGGTAAGTCTACGCTGGTTAATTTGATTCCGCGTTTTTATGATGCCACTGGCGGTGGGGTTGTTTTTGATGGGGTTAACGTAAAGGAAGCGTCCTTTAAATCGTTAAGGAGTCAAATAGGCATTGTGACCCAAGACGCAGTGTTGTTTAATGATACGGTGCGCAATAATATTACCTATGGTTCTTTTGATGCGACGCAGGCGCAGATAGAGCAAGCTGCCCAAATGGCATTTGCGCATCCTTTTGTGTCAAAAATGCCCAAGGCGTATGATACGGTGGTGGGCGATAGGGGTTTTAGGTTGTCCGGCGGAGAAAAGCAGCGTTTGACGATAGCGCGGGCTATTTTAAAGAATCCGCCCATTTTGATTCTGGATGAAGCTACGTCGCAGTTAGATTCTGAATCCGAGAAATTTGTTCAAGACGCGTTGGATAAATTAATGGCTGGCCGTACGGTCATTGCGATTGCGCACAGGCTTTCGACAATCATGAAGGCAGACAAGATTGTCGTTTTAGAGGCTGGCCGTGTGGTGGGTTTAGGCCGGCATGATGATTTGCTGTTCTCCTGCCCGCTTTACCGGCGCTTGTATGAAACCCAATTCCAATCTTCGTAAAGAGTGGATAAAATTTTATTGCAAATTAATAAGTCTTTGTTATACTATCGTTTCAATTTAATACTGGTTTGCTGTTGACGGGTATGAGGTCAAACCAACAGCAGGCTTAAAACAAAAAAAGGTGTGCCTTGACCTGGCCGTAGCGTCAATCCACCGGTACACCGCAGAAACAAGGAGTAGGAAAAATGGCGTCAGAATTAATCAAGCAGTTGTTAGAAGCAGGTGTGCATTTTGGTCATCAAAGCCGTCGCTGGAATCCGAAAATGAAGCGGTTCATCTTCGGTGAACGTGGCGGCATTTATATTATTGACCTGGAAAAGACGGTGGAACGTTTAAATGCGGCGCGTGATTATATCCGCGACGTGGCGGCAAAGGGCGGCAAGATTCTTTTTGTCGGCACCAAGAAGCAAGCCCAGCAAGTCATTGAAGATGAAGCGATCCGTTGTGAAATGTATTATGTAAAGAATCGCTGGATGGGTGGCTTGATGACCAATTTGGAAACGGTCAAGAAATCTGTCCGCAAATTAGTTGATATCGAAAAAATGGAAGCCAATGGAACGATGGCTCGTTTCACTAAGAAGGAAGCTTCGCTTTTAATGAAGGAAAAAGAACATTTAGTGCGTGATTTAGGCGGTATCCGTGAAATGCCTGTTGTTCCAGATGCCATGTTTATTGTTGATACCAAGAAAGAAGAAATTGCTGTTGCTGAAGCTAACCGTTTGGGTATCCCGGTGGTTGGTTTGATTGACACCAATTCCGATCCTGATTTAATCCAATACCCAATCCCTGGCAATGATGATGCTGTTAAATCGATCAAGTTTATTGCTGGGCTTATTACGGATAGTATTATAGAAGGCCGTAAGGAATATTTAGCAGGTAAGAAGGTTCAACAAGTTGCTCAAGCCCAAGAAGTTGTTGCGGCTTAATATA
>CAYNTZ010000034.1:0-14829 GCA_964400365.1 uncultured Planctomycetales bacterium
GCGCTCCCCCTTAACCAGACGCAACAGCACATCCTTGGTACTGCCTGCCGTAATCACACAAGCTGTCTGTGCATGGGTAGCAATCTTAACCGCATCAATCTTAGCCTTCATCCCGCCGCGGGCGACATTCACATTTTTGGTGCCGCCAGCCACTCCTTCAATTTCAGCTGTAATCTCTCGCACTTCTTCAAACACCTTCTTATTGGCATCATAAAGACCTTCCACATCAGACAAGATCACCAACAAATCTGCATGCAATAAACTGGCAACCAGAGCAGATAATTTATCATTATCCCCAAATTTAATTTCTTCAGTCGAGGTGGTATCATTCTCATTAATGACGGGAACCACCTTTGCTTTCAAGATAGCCTCAAGCGTATGGCGGGCATTTAAAAAACGGGTGCGATTATCAAAATCATCCCATGTCAACAAAACCTGCCCGCATTTCAAGTTAACCTTGCGCAATAACTCACTATATAGCTTCATCAAAGCGGCCTGACCAATAGCAGCGCGCGCCTGCAATACAGCCAACTCAGTAGAACGTTTCTTCTCCCCTAATTGCCCCATGCCTAAGGCAATAGCCCCAGAAGATACCAACACCACTTCAATCCCCTTCTTATTCAATTGGGCAATTTGCTTGGCTAATCCTGCTAATTGTACAGTCTTAGGACGCAACTGTGCGTCAACAATCTGGCTAGAGCCAAGTTTCACGACAATGCGTTTAATAGGTTTCTGAAATGTTCTGGTCGTCATATCTTTTTAGCTACACGATTAGTTCATCTAGTAAGAGGGATTGGGCAAGTTCAGGAAGGCTGAAACATTCCCCCACCACATGCCTCACCCTAACAAAATAACAGCGAATAACCAACAACTTTGCGCATTAAAGCTACGTGCATGTGTTGTGGGGGCTGGGGGGTGTTGAAGCCTGATGGAAGCTTGCCCGAGCCCTCTTTCGCTAGTTCCCTCTAAACTGAACAATATAATAAGTCAATGTGTCCCAGTTTTCTACAACAATTTCCGAATGGTTGCCAATAACTTATCTAAACCTTCTTTTTCCATCGCGGAAATAGGAATAATATCCTTTGTCACCATACGCTTAAAGCGCGTCAGGTTCTTTTTGCTATCAGGCAGATCCATTTTATTAGCCACCAGGATGCGGTGCTTTTGAGCCAACTCTTCGCTATATAATTCTAATTCTTCACAAATGGCATAATAATCATCAACAGGGTCACGCCCCTCGCTGCCTGACATATCAATCACATGCACCAATATCTTCGTGCGCTCAGTATGCTTTAAAAATTGATGCCCCAGCCCCTTGCCCTCATGTGCCCCTTCAATCAAACCTGGCAAGTCTGCCATCACAAAATCATCTTCATTTTCTTCTTCATCTTTAACAATACCTAAAACCGGCGCCTTGGTGGTAAACGCATAGTTAGCGATTTTTGACTTCACCTTTGAAACAGCGCAAATCAGCGTCGACTTTCCTACATTAGGGAAGCCTACCAAACCAACATCCGCAATAATCTTTAATTCCAAGCGAAGCATGCGCTTTTCACCCGCAGTCGGCGGCGTTGGCGTACGATTCTTATTATTCCCGCGGCCGCCAGCACCCCCCTTAGCCACAATAACCGTATCCCCATGGCGCGCCAAATCACGCACCAGCAAATCCGTATCATAATCCCAAATCATCGTACCAACCGGCACACGCAAAATGGCATCTGCCCCAGTCTTCCCGGTCTTATTATTACTACTGGCATGCCCGCCGCGGCCAGCCACATAATGTTGCTTAAAGCGGTAATCTAAAAGGGTGTGTAGGTTACGGTCAGCCACAAAAACCACGTCCCCACCCCATCCGCCATCCCCGCCATTGGGAATTGGAAAACGCGTGTATTTATCGCTGTAATGGCTTTCACAACCCTTACCGCCACCACCAGCTTCAACTTCTATACGTGCCTGATCTACGAATGCCATAAATGATTACCTGTATATTCTCCGCTAAAGGCGGTGTTGGCTAATATTGTGAATGCCCGTTGATGTCCCGGCACAATCTTCAATGTTCACTTACCGCCCGCACGGCAATAATTATCCCTGTTAACAAAGAATCCCAGCGCCCCAGAATCTATACTGGGAGGCTGGGACCCAAAGAAAAGCTTAAATCCTTACGCAGAAATCTTTGCAATCTTCACACTAGTCAAATTCTGACGATGACCACGGGTGCGTGCGGAATCCTTACGCTTACGGTAATGGAAGGCAATCACCTTATCACCACGGTTATGCTCCACCACATCTGCCTTGATTTCAACATCTTTAAGGTACGGCTGGCCAACCTTCACGCTCTTACCGTCGGAGAATAATAAAACCTTATCCAACACAATGCTTTGGCCTTTATCAAAATCCAAGCGGTTGGCGGAAATCACATCGCCTTCGCTGACCTTAAATTGATTATTGCCTAATTGAACGACTGCGTACATAATTAACTCCTGGTTATTTGATTACCTAATAGCTTTCACGAAATCGCAAATTATACACACAAAACCATTAAAGGTCAATTTATTTTAACCTTGCCGCGACCTTCACAATATGGACAGGCATGGAACTCTAATGATTCAATGGTCTTACCCGTCCTGGCACGTGTCATTTCAACCAGCCCTAATTGGGAAATCCGATTGACTTCTGTCTTCGCATGGTCCTTAACCAAGGCATCCCGTAAAGCCCCCACCACCTTGCGCTTATGGTCTTCACGGTTCATATCAATAAAATCAATAACAATAATACCCCCTAAATCACGTAAGCGTAATTGACGGGCAATCTCCGGAGCGGCTTCTAGGTTGACCGCAAAAGCAGCATCTTCAGGAGTCCCCCGGGTCTTAAAACGGCCGCTATTAACATCAACCACAATCAACCCCTCAGTCGGCTCAATAATAATATAAGCCCCTGATTTCAAATAAACCTTAGTCTCATAAATCTTATCTAACTCAGCAGCTACATTCTTAGCCTCAAATAAAGGCTTTGGCCCTGCATGATACTGAATCTTCTCAACCACTTCCTTACCAATTAAGGTCTCAGCAAATTTGCGCATCTTTAAACATTCTTCCTGTGAGTCAATCACCAAGCGCTCAACATTATCATTCAATAAATCGCGTACCGTCTTCCAAATCAAATCATACTCTTTATAGACTAAGGCTGGCGGCTGCTTTTGCTTAGATAAGACCCTTACCTTCTCCCACATCGCCACCAAGAATTTAGCATCCCGGGTGATTTCCTTTTCCCCTTGCTCCATGGAAGCCGTGCGCACAATAAAACCACCGGTCTTAGAAAAAGTGAACGTCTTTAAAATCTCACGCAAACGGTGACGCTCTTCAGGTTTATCAATTTTCTTTGAAATACCATGGTGTTTGTCCATCGGCATATAGACAACAAAACGGCCAGCCAAAGAAATATGTGTAGTCAACCGCGCACCCTTGGTGCCAAATGGGTCTTTCACCACTTGAACTAAGACTTCCTGGTCTTTTTTCAAAGGTAATTCATTCTTATCCTTCTTAGGAGGACGAACCTCCTTTACCGCTTCAACCGGCGCCACATCCGCTGCCGCAGGTTTAGGAAAAAACATATTAATTATTTTCTGGGGACCGGTTGGCTCAGCTTCAATACGCTCAATATCCTTTAATAAAGGATTATCTTCGGCATCAGTCAAATATAAAAATCCGTTTTTCTCCTGGCCAATATTAACGAATGCCCCATTGATCGACGGTAAAATCGACTCCACCTTCCCTTTATAAATATTCCCCATCATTGATTGGTGGCGTTCAAGTTCAATATAAAAATCATCCAGCTTACCATCAACCAGCACAGCTACCCGGCGCTCATCAGGCGCAACATGAATTAAAATCTCTTTAGACACAGTTTCCCTCCATACATTCTTAAATGATTAAACCCAATTAAACTACTTTTGCGCAACAGGCTGCGCGTTGGAGGGCATTTCAGCAGTGATGATATGCGGCGTCAAGAAAATAAGAAGCTCTGTCTTAGTCTTCGTATCAACTTTTTGCTTAAATAGCGATCCTACCAACGGAATATCCCCTAAAATAGGTAATTTAGTCGTCGTTTTTGTCAAATCATCGCTAATAAGCCCAGCAATCACCAGCGTTTGCCCATCCTCAATCATAACCTTTGTTAATGCCTCTTCAACCGTCAATTTTGGAACTGAAGTCCCCTCTACAGTTACATTCCCATCCGTATTGGTAATCCGCGGATGCAAATCCATGGTGATCACCCGCGCATTATTCACATGCGGTGTCACTTCAAAAACAATCCCTATATCCTTATATTCCCATCCCGAAACCTGCATCTTTGCCTGCTCAGTATTATAGGTATACTGCGCAAACGGATATTGAGTCCCCACCACTATCTTTGCTGGCTGATTATCCAAGGTAACAATGCGGGGATTAGAAAGCACCTTCGTGTTTGACCGGCTGCTTAGCATCTTTAACGTCGCTGAAAATGTACTCGCATCCAAGGTTCCATACTTAAAGGTATTGTTACTGACCGTCCCCCCGGCAGGAATATACTTATTCGTAGCGTTGGTAAACGGGAAATTAATGGCATGCTGGGATGCCGCCGCGGAAATAACCGAATTCCAATCAATACCCAAGGTATCTGAATCATCAACGGTCGTCTTAACAATCTTAGCCTCAATTAATACTTGCGGCGTTACGCTATCTAAGGTCGCAACAACTTCGGCCATTAAGTCCAGATTATTTTGGATATCAACCACAATTAAGGTGTTGGTGCGCACATCAAAATTAACACTGCCGCGCACACTTTTTATCTTTGCTAACGAATCAACCACATCGGAAGCCTTACTGAAACTTAAAGGGAATGTTTTAGTAACCAGGGGTTCCTGCTGCTGTAAGATCTGGTTATCATCACGCCGCTTCTTTAAATTCTCAATTGTCGTTACTGTAATAATATTACCCTTACGGTCAAAGGCATAGCCATAGGTAGTTAAGATGACATCCAAGGCTTTAGGCCATGGCACATCAGTCAATTGGATGGTCACAAGGCCAGTGACATCCGGGCCAGCAACAATATTAACCCCGCTCTTATACGCCAAAACCTTTAACACATTCTTAATATCAGCATCTTGAAAATCTAGACTCACTAATCCGCTATCCGAAGGTTCAACCTTAGCGGCAGGGGCAGGCACTACAGGAGCAGTAGCTTCGGCAACAACGGCGGGTATTGACGTTGAAGCAGCATTGGCTGGCGCATTCGCCACTGGTTCATAACTAGCCAAGACATAGTCACTAACCCCGAAAAAAACAGCTGACATTAATACGATGGACGCTGTTAAACGCATCACATCCCCCCTTTTTTTAATTTAAGCGTAAAATGCTCCTCGCCCTTGGTGATCTCCACATAATCATCACCCACCTGATCAACAGTATATGCTCCCAAATTGTCTTTTGACTTAACCACCTTGCCATTAACAATCGCCATATTATTCCCTTTAGCACCCGCAACAATACCCTCAAGCACCATATCACTTGCCGTTAAATCAGTATCATAGGTTATCACTGTACCGCCTGAAGAAACTAATGGCCAAAACGGGTCATGCTTGCCGTGGTCATCATACACAAAAGCGGCTTCTTCTGCCACAGCTATTTGACTTGCCAACACTAACACCACTGCCATCAATAAGAACCTCATGGCTTAGCCTCCGCAGCTGCTTTATCTGTCAGGATAACCTTTAAGGTGGCTGTAATCAACTGATTGTTACGATCTTTTACGTCACCCACAATACGCAGATCACTCAAGCTGAAATATAGATTAGCCCCCTCCATCCGATTAAGGAAACGCCCCCAGGCATGATAACCGCCATGAGCTTGGATGTCGATTGGCAAGGCATAGAAATTACCTTCAGGAGAAGTAATTAAAGTCTCTTGGGTTTCTTTACGCGGAACCAATTGGTCAATCTTAACGCCAACCTCATTCGCCAGGCGGGAAATGTCATCAAGAATAGACGGAACTTCACCCACCGACCTAATCTTCACGTTCATGGCCTTAAGCTGGGTGCGGGAGGACTCCAACCCCTGACGCATTTGATGGACACGCTGTTTATCTGCCTGGACACGGGCAGTATCCACTGATAATGTATTGATTTCCGCATTGCTATTCTGCAAGAATTTCAACTGAAACTGCATAATTAACAGATAGTCAATCATAAAAACCAAGACCAATACCCCACCTAAGGCGGCATAACGGGCCTTGATATCCAATTCATTAAACTTCGCAATAATTGTTTCTATATTGATCTTCATTGCAATTTTGCCGTAATGTTAAATTCAGCGATTTCCGTTGCATTACGCTTAACCCGCGAAATCGCGTTGACTTCCACACTGGTAAATGACTTAATAAATGTTTGATCCTTTTTTAAACTCGCCACAAACCCGCCAATCAAGGTTACCTCATTCTTTGATTTTGACACCGCAAAACCCTCAATGGTTAACGCCTTACTGTCTAACACAACCGCCTTAAGCCAAACACCGCCGGGCATATGATCGCTTATCACATTTAGGTTACGTGACCAGCCAATGGAACGCTTGGCTACAATATCATTAATGGTCCCCATCTTCTTGCGTAAATCCTTAATTTCATTGGCAATAATATCCAGATTATTCTTATCCGGTAATATGTCCTGCCACTGGGCCTTAGCTGCCATCACCCGAATAAGATTAACCGCCATCAACCCACCTAAGACCAAATGAAGCGCCACCAATAAAAGCACCAATCCGCCGCCCGCCCCCAACACCACATCCTGCGGTAAATTAATGGCTACCCCGCCAAATAAATTACCTTTGGATTTCTTCCTTAACGCTACTGGGACTAAATTAATGTCAATCATACATTCACCAAGCCTAAACCAATCGCTACCCCTAACTGAGATGAATAATTCTTAATGTCACCAGCCGCCACCTGTTCACTTAAACGGATACCATTTAACGGATCCCAAATCTTAACAGGCATACCTAAATTCTTTTCAAAAGAAGCTTCAATGCCCTTTAACAACGACCCACCCCCAACCAAGAACAGCTCATCCACCTGGATATTCTTCTCCGTCATAAAATAATCCAAGGATAAACGGATTTCCGTGATTAAATTATTAATCGGCGTTTCACAAGCGCTGATGATCTGGTCATGCTTATCACCTGGCGCTATCTTTAATATTTCCGCTTGGGCAAAATCAACGCCTAACACATTAGATATTTGTTTGGTTAATTCATGGCTTCCGACGAAAATATCGCGGGTAAACCGAGGGGAGAGGTCTTTTAAAATAATCAGATTGCTTACCGACCCGCCAATATCCAAGATTGCCTTAGCATGGCCGCTGTTGGAGACCTTGGGGCCTAATACTTCAAAAGCATTCGCAGTGGCAATGGAATTAGTCGTGATATGACTTAACTCAAAACCCGCGTCCTTAAATAATTTTAACCGATCATCAATCATTTCCTTCTTCACGGCAGCAACCAGCACCGACATTTTTTTATCCTTGGATTGAGGATCAAGGATATTGCAATCAGAATAAATACTCTGCGGGTCAAAAGGAAAATATTTATCCAGATCATACACAAAGGACTTGCGTAGGTCATCCAGGGGAATACGCGGTAAATCAATATAACGGATCAAGGTACCTTTCCCGGACACCGACGTCACCGGCACTTGATCAACCATGTTTAACTTACCAATTAACCGCTGTAAAGCCGCTTTGGCATCATTCGCTTCAATAGGCTCAATGGCCCAATGACGAATTTCGTAACCATTACCTGGAATAAGGGCGATTTCTACAGCTTTAATTGAACTAGTGCCGATATCAATCCCGATTACAACCGGACGCGCTGGCTTAGGCAGGAAACGGTTAATCAACTTAAGGTATTCTTGGAAGATTAATTCAACATTCATTAATGGTATATTAACAAAATTAAAAACCATTGTAATTAATAATCTTGAAATTTAATCGTGCTTTCCTAATCATTAAAAAACCCCGTACATCTTGCGACGTACGGGGTTAAAGACACGCCTAAGCTAATTAGGGTGTTAACACGCCACCGGTGGTGATGGTGTACGTGGTCGTACCAGATGACGCTACTGTAACAGGCGTAGCTGACACCGTGTACGCGTTGGTGGCCATGGTACAGGTATAGCTGTAACCAGAGATGGCACCAGCACCGCAATAAGCTGAATTTAAATACGCAGGTGACGCAGCCGTCAGGGATGTAATCGCTGTCGGATACGTACCGTTGTTAGCCGTAGCAAACGATTCGGCAGCTGTAGATACAGCGCGTAAGGTTGCCTTAGCTAACGCATCGTTGGCGGATAATTTCGCGCGCAACAGGTTAGGGATCGCAATCGCAGCCAACAAGGCGATAATTGCAACCACAATCATGATTTCAACTAACGTAAAACCACTGGATTTTCTTGTTCTCATCTTACTCTCCTTTATTTGTGGGTCTTGGGAGATTTGCTTATGATGAGAAGCCATTGAAGGAATAGAATAATGACATTTTACTTATTCTCAACCAATAGAGCTCTTCAACACAAGACCCTTTGTTAACTACTGCATCAAGAATACCACATGAATTAGGGCTTGTCAAATACACCTGAAAAATATTTTAAACCCTTGGCCTAGCGTAACATGGCATCTAAACGCGTCTTACGCTTGTCTAGTTCTACCATTTGGCTGCGTAATGCCGTCAAATCAGCCTTTAAGGCCTTGCCTTCCCGCTTTAACTCATTGGTACTGTTCTCCAGGCGGCTCTGCTCCACCCTATCCTCCGGCTTCACCTGCAAGGCCATGTTTTTTTGCTGCAATTGCCCCACCACCAAGGCCAATTCATCATGGTTTTTTTGCAAATTCTTTAATTCTAGCTCCATTTGCCTTAACTGCTCTTCACTCCAATTATTATCAATCACAGGAACCTGAACATCCGGTAGCTGCGCAATAACCTTCTCTAACTGATTAATTTCCCCTAGCAGATATTCTTTACGGGCTAAGGCCTTAGCCTGGCTGGTTGACACCGCATTCTTTTGCGCAACCAACAACGCCTCCTGCAACTCATCCTGATGCTTTTTGCTATCATAAATCATCTTCATCAGTTTTAATTTTTCCTTGCGCGGATCAGGCTTACTCTCAACCACAACCGGTACCGGAGGCACAACCGGGGCAGGCCGCAACTCCTCAAGTTGGCGAGCCAACGCCTCATCTTCCTTAATCTTCTGCTCAACACCCTGCGCCATTATCTTGATCTCATCGTTAAGCTTTTCTAACTGCTCATTCAATGTATTAAATTCTGCACGCGCGTCATTAAGCTGCTTAGCCTTAGATTCATGCCCGACCCTTAATTTAGACACCTCACGCTCTAATTGCTCGCCTTCCTGCTGAATCTGGCCTAATTGGACACGCAATTTAGTTAACTGCTTCCTTAATTCCTCATCCTGCTGCAATACCTGGGCATTATCAATCGTTAATTGGTCAATACCCTGCTTTAAATCCGTTAACACCTGTTGGAATTTATCAACTCCCCCATATTCGTCCGCTAACAACGCCGTTGGAAAAACCAACACCGACAAAATTACCAAAAAATAAAATTTTAACGTTTTCATATTATTTAATCGCCGTTGTTAAATTTAAAATCGGCATAAATAAGGCAATAACAATATAACCGATAACCACCCCTAGGAAACCAATAATCAAGGGCTCAATCAATTTAGTTAACCCATCTACTGCCGTATCCACCTGCTCGTCATAAAATTCCGCCACCTTGGAAAGCATCTTATCCAATTGCCCGGATTTTTCACCAATGGCAATCATACGCGTAACCATGGGAGGAAAAAAATCACTTTTCGACAAGGGCACGGCAATGCTTTCCCCTTCCTTAACAGAAGCCTTAACATCATCAACAAGCAATTCAATAACCCTATTCTCACAAGTCTTGCCAACAATATCCAACGCCTCCAAAATCGGAACGCCACTTTGACTCAAGGTAGAAAAAGTTCGACAAAAACGGCTGACGGCTACCTTACAAATCAAATCACCAAAAACAGGCAAACGCAGGATCATCTTATCTGTCATTAAATGGCCCGCCGCTGTCTTGCGGTATTGCTGGACTAACACTACGACCCCCACTATACCCCCCACTATCACAAAAAAATACTTATTCATGGCATTGCTTAAATCAATCAACACCTGCGTCATGGCTGGCAGCTTTTGCCCCAAGGAATCATAAATACTAGCAAAGGTTGGGACAACCTTAATAATCAACAAAACTGTAATACCAATAGCCATACTGACAACAACGGAAGGGTAAATCAAGGCAGCCTGAATTTTTTGCCGCAACTTTTCAGACTTCTCTAAATAGATAGCCACACGGTCTAAAATAGTCGTTAGGATACCGCCGCTTTCCCCCACCCGAATCATATTCGTATATAATTGGCCAAAAACTTTTGGGTGCTTGCCGAAAGCTGTTGATAACCCACTGCCCAACTGGATATCTTCACGGATTTCCGCCAAGGTTTGCTTAAATGAAGGATTGCCCGTCTGCTCATTTAAAGCCTCAAGCGATTGCAGGATAGGAATACCCGCATCAACCATGGTCGCAAATTGACGGGTAAAAATAACCAGCTCCTCCGCCTTAACCTTTTGCCCAGACTTAACCTTAGGCGCCGCTGCTTGCTTTAACACGGATTCTTTTATTTCCGCAATAGAAATAATAATTAAATTGCGTTTACGCAGCTCAGCAATGATCATCGGCTCATTATCCGCGGCTATTTTACCATTAACCGTACGGCCTTCCTGATCACGCGCTGTGTATTTAAATGTCGGCATAAATTAAACACCCTTGCACACGGCCTTAATAATTCTTAGCAATGGCTTCTTCAATCTCGCTTTTGGTTGATATGAAGGTGGCAATACGGCACTTAGTCAAACCTTCTAAATATTTCTTGCGCTCATCCGACAATGGATTAGTCATCACCACACTTAACACATCGCCAATCCGATCTAAGGCAATCAACCGCTCACGCGCTGCCACTTCCCTTGGTATTAAGGCAACCACTTGCGGGTCAATATTGTACTTGTTAACCGCAATATACGGCCACCCGCACTGCACCACCAAGGCCACAACAATATCACGCTCTTCAACATAACCTAATTTCACCAGGATTTCACCAACAAAACCGTTTTCTTTTTTCTGGACATCTAATGCCGTAGCCAATTGCTGGTTATTAATCATCTTGCGCGCAATTAAGATTTCACCAATCAACAGCCTATTAGGATTTTCCATTATTCCCTCCCCACAATAAAGCAGCCCAATACCTACTCATCTTCACTAGCTATCCGGTAAACTTCTGCTAATGTCGTTTCCCCTGCACACATCTTATCAACCACATCATCAAAAAGCAATTTCATCCCTTGTTTTTCACAGGCATAGGCGCCAATCGCCGCTGAGGACTCCCCCTTAATAATCATCTCACGGATTTGGTCATCAACAGCCAATATTTCCGTCACCCCCAAACGGCCTAAATATCCCGTATGGCGGCAGCGGTCACAACCCTTGCCTTCATAAAAAACAGTGCCAGGCCTTATCTTATGCTCGATTTTCTTTAAAGCCTCCTTGGTCAATTGCACCGGATGTTTGCAGTGCTGGCATATCCGACGGCAAAGCCGCTGAGAACAAATTGCCAACAAACTCGATGACACCAGAAAAGGCTCCAACCCCATATCCACCAAACGCGTAATTGACCCAGCCGCATCATTCGTATGTAGGGTTGATAAGACCAATTGCCCTGTCAATGAAGCTTTAATGGCAATGTCTGCTGTTTCACCATCACGGATTTCCCCCACCATCACCACATCCGGGGATTGACGCAATACCGCCTTTAAACCAACCTTAAAATCCAGCCCAATGTCATGCTTGACTTCAATCTGAGTTAAACCTTCAACTAAATATTCCACCGGATCTTCAATCGTAATGATATTGCGCTCCGGGGTATTTAATTTATTAATGATGGAATACAGCGTGGTTGATTTACCACTTCCCGTCGGTCCAGTCACCAATATCATGCCAAAAGGCTTATACATCATTTCTTCTAATATTTTCATTGAGTAAGGGGAAAAGCCCAGTTTGTTTAAACCAACGGATAAATTCCCCTTATCCAAAACCCGCATGACAATCTTTTGGCCAAAGGTCGTCGGCAGCATGGACACACGAAAATCAATCTCATTCGTCCCAAAACGCATCTTGAATCGGCCATCCTGCGGCGTTTGGTAGGTAGTAATATCCAACCTCGACATAATCTTAATGCGCACAATAACCGCGTTCTGGCTATCCTTAGGGATGGTCATGCTGTCCTGCAACACACCGTCGATGCGGTAACGCACCCTCATGCCCTCCTCAAAAGGTTCCATGTGGATATCTGACGCGCGCTGGCGCAAGGCCTCCTTGATCACTAAATTCACCATGCGGATGACTGGCGCTTGCTCGCCATCACGCACATCTTCAGCCCCAGGCCCTTGCTCCTCATCCAAGATCTCAAAATCAGCCGCCTGGGCCGCCTTTGTCACCTGCGACATGTCACCGCCTAAAGCAATATAAAACTGGTCGATGGCGCGCACAATCTGGCTTTCAGTGCAAATCACCATATCAATCTCTTTGGAGGTGATATTCCTTAAATCATCGATGGCAAAAACATTAAGCGGATCGGAAACAGCTACCGTGATCGTATTAGAAAAACTTGAAATAGGCACCACATTGTATTGGCGGGCAATCTTTTCCGTAATCAGGGTTTTAAGTTTTTCATCAAGGCGGTACTTGGTCAGATCAATGGAGGGGATTTGCAATTCCTTAACCAACAGCACAAGCATATCTTGTTCCGTAATCAACCCGCGTTTTATAACCGCCTTAACCAACCCAACCCCCTTATCATGTTTGGCATAAACCAAGGCATCAATTTCCGTCGGGTTAACATTGGGCTGCTGACGCAAGGCCTTTAATATCTTGTCACGCGTTGTTTCCATAAAATACCTGCATTAATCCGCTGCTGTTAAACGCACCACTTCTTCCAGGGTGCTTAGGCCCCGGCTCGCCTTAAAGATCGCGTCTTCACGCATCGTTTTCATACCCTGCGTACGGGCCATATTCTTGATATCAAATTCTGAGGCCCCAGCTAAAATCAATTCCTTAATCTTAGCCGTTAATACCAAGGTCTCGGTAATCCCCACCCGCCCCTTATATCCCGAATTAAAACACTTGTCACAGCCCTTAGCCTTAAAATATTTGCCATCATGCTCGGGAAGAAGTTCTTTTAAATTAAATTGCTTAACGACTTCAGGCGAAGCCGTATAGCTTTCCCGGCATTTAGGGCATACTCGGCGAATCAAACGCTGGGCTACAATCGCAATCACCGACGAACATATTAAAAAAGGTTCAACCCCCATGTTAATCATGCGGGTGATTGAGCCTGGGCCCGTGGTGGTGTGCAGTGAAGAAACGACTAAATGCCCTGTTAGAGCGGCTTTAACGGCAATATCAAGGGTTTCAGCATCACGCACCTCACCGATTAAGATAACATCAGGGTCTTGGCGCAGGATGGAACGTAAACTGCTTGAGAAAGTCAAACCCACTTCAGCACGGATATTAACCTGATTAAACCCCTTCATTTGGAATTCAACAGGATCTTCAACGGTCACGATATTCTTGCCCGGCGAATCAATTGATTTTAAAATGGCATACAAGGTGGTGGTCTTACCGCTGCCCGTCGGCCCACAAGCCAAAATCATGCCATGCGGACGCTTACAACACTCCTTTAAACGGCTCAATGAATCCGGCTCGAAACCTAATTTATCAATATCAACTATTTCCTGATTTCTATCTAAAACACGCAGCACCACTTTTTCGCCCATGGCCGTCGGCAACACACTCACGCGAAAATCCACTTCCTTTTGTTGCGCGGTCATGATGCGAAAACGCCCGTCCTGGGGCAGGCGGTGTTCCGCAATATCCAAATCAGAAATAACCTTAATGCGTGAAATCAACGGTGTATGCAAGGATTTAGACATCCGGTCAACTTCACGGATCATGCCATCCACCCGGTAACGGATCCGTAAAGCCCCCTCTAAAGGCTCTATAAACACATCACTGGCCTTGGCATTAACCGCCTGCTGGATAATCGTATTAGTCAAGGTGATGATCGGTGCTTCCTGTGCTAAATTTTCTACCTGACCTTTATCCGCGGGAGCTGTCGATTCTTTAACTAGTTCAATGTCTTCCGCTTCCTTAATGTCTTTTAAAATCTCGGCCATCGTCACCGATGAATCCCCTTCATAGAAACGGTCTATCACCGCACGGATATCCTTAGGCCTAGCCAATATAGTATTAATCGACATGTTAGTAATGGCCTTGACGTTATCAATCGCAAAGACATCAAAAGGATCCGCCATGGCCAAGGTTAGTTGGTCCCCCATCTTGGAAATAGGAACAACTAAATGCTTTTCCACCAATTCCTTTGGCAATAATTTTAGCAGCTGCGCATCAATCTTAAACATCCCCAAATTAATCAACGGGACGCCCATGGCTTCGCTTAGAACGACACTTAACTGGTCTTCACTGATTAATTTTAACTTTAACAAAACACGGCTTAACTCACCGCCGCTTTTCTTTTGGTCCTCAAAAGCGCGGTTCAGATCGGCTGGAGAAACAATATTATCGCGCAATAAAATCGCTTTAAACTGTTCCTTGGGAGAAAGCATTAAGTTGTCTCGTAATAACGTTTAAT
>CAYNTZ010000035.1:0-5473 GCA_964400365.1 uncultured Planctomycetales bacterium
GCTTCCACCTTATCTAACAGGGTGCTATCAGCACCTAGCTTTTCTTTTAAGACCCCGGTTAACAAACCATCTAATTGATCCGAGAATCCTGGGATTGCACCTAGGGTTGAGCCCAACGCCATCTTCATGATATTCATGCGCTCAAGCACGCCTTCAGTAATTCGAATATCACCAGCCCCTTTTAAATACCTGTAAAGAGCCTCGGAGGTAAACCCCTTACCCGCCATATTCACCTGACCGGAAATATTACCCTTTAGCTCAATAGGCAACGCCTTTTGATCAATAAGCTCTTGCGCTTTAATTCCCCCAAACGATGCCTGCACCTTAAAAGACTGCGCCTTGGCATAATCATTCAAATCCCCCTGGACAGAAATATCACCTGATGCCACCTTCATAGCCAAGCTTTTTAAATGGATATCTTTTAAATCAACATCTACCTTGGCATTCACCTGCGTTAACGCTGATAATAAGAATTGATCCATGGCAATGGTGCCATCCACTAGGTCAAGATGAGCTTCTAAATTTTCCGCCCCTTTCGCTGAAACATCAACCTTAGGAACATTCAAAATTAATTGCCCCTGCAACTTGGTCGGCATCGGTACCTGGCTTAACATAGGTGTAACCTCAATCAATTGCGACAATTCCAAACGCGAGAGGTCGCTCCTAATCACAACATTACTGACACTCGCCCCCATAGCAGGCATATTAATAAGAACATCACCCTGGCCTTCAATATTATCCTCACGGCTAAACAGCGACGCACTTAACTTAACAACAAAGGGCTTAGTTAAAGAGAAATCATTAACCCGCAGGTTAATATTCTTAACCCCGACACTCAACGGCATCTTGGGGTTAGGGTCAATATAATTAAGCACCGCCCCCTCAATAGCAATCGATTTAACCAATAGGGAACGCGTTGAAATTAACGGCCATATATCAAGGGCTAGATTAGCCTTAGGGATAAAGACAAACGGCTTCTGTGACAACGCCGCATCATTAGCGATATTCACCCCAGCCACATCTAAGGTTATGCCGGAAAAGGTTATATTTAAATTAATCCCCCCAATAGCCACCTGCCGCCCCATCGCTTTTGATGCTTCCTGGGTTATTTGAGGCAAGAGCTTATTCACGTCAAAAGTCTTGATAAAAACAAATGCGGCAGCAAGCACCGCTGCCACAATAATAAATAAACTCAACACTATAAGCTTTAATGCCTTCATTATCCCCCCTGTAGTATTACCGCGACCGTTGTTCTTTTAACCGCTCTATCTGGTCACGCACACGCTCATCCGAAACCCGCTGACGCTCACGCATCATGTCTTGAGTATCGCTTAAATGCTGTGCCGACTGATTAATAAAATCTTCCGTCCGCTCTTGGGACGTCCTAACCTGCGCTTCTTGCTGCTGGTTTAAATCCCTTAAGCGGATTTCCTTTAACTTAATATCTGCCAACAAGCCCTGGCTCTTGCTTTGCATGTCTTTGAGATTATCAATCAACTGGGCATCTTCCTTCTTAATTAAATTATCTTCCAGGCTGCGCAACCTATCTTGCAAGCGTTCAGTTTGTTCACGGATAGCCTTAACAGTGGATGAACTTTTATTGATAAAATCACTACGCTGTTTTAATGATTCAAACGCGTATTGCTGGAAACGGCCCTCATTAATCTTTGACTTAATTGCCTCAAGAGACACATCATCCAGCGATTGTTGTCGCACCTTAAGCTGTTCCTTATTATAAGCGACTAATTCCTTCCCACTTTCAATTAACAAGCGGCTCTTATTATTAAAATCTTCCGTCGCTTCTTTAATCCTTAACCAATCCGCATTATTCTTATCAGCAAAATCCCTCACCAAACTAGACAAATAACTAATATGCTCATTGGTATTTTCCAACAACCGCTGCTGGTCAGCAACATCTTCCATTAATGCTTCTTGGGCCCGCGCCGCGTCATCCATTAACTCTTTGGCCTGATCTAACCGGCGATTTGTCCCGTTCACCAAACTAGCACCCTGCAGCCTATTGCTCTTCTCCCGTTGAGTTGCGCCTACAGCCGTTAAGAGATTATTAATTATCCCAGGCTGGCCATCCGTTGGGCGATTAATCGCCATGGTTACAACACCCGCTAAGAAAGAAATAATAAATAACCCTAAGAATAAATAACGCACCGCATTCTCCCCTTTAATTATGCTGATAAGTATGCCGCCAAGGCCATGGGCTCAGTAACTGGTAACCGGCAAACCCCTCGGTGACACACATAAGCTTTAAGGCTATCCGCCCGGCGAAACCGTAACGCCATATAAGGCATGAACCCTTTATACACCACCTTTAACATTTTGGCAATATCCTCATGAACAAGGGAATCTGCTTCCAGCAAGATTTCCATGGCACCGGTTATATCAAAGGCGATGGCACTAAGCATAACCGTATGAGCACCGGCATTATCTTCCAATTCCCCTTTAAAGCAAGCCATCAAATCCAACGCACACGAATGAAACGCCTGTTTACCAGTTAAGGCATATAGCTGCAATAAATTATGCATCGCAACCGCATTGCCGGAAGGAATAGCCCCATCATAAGCTTCCTTTGGCCTAAAAATCAATTTCTCTCCAGCGCTTGGCGTCATAAAGAAACCGCCTTGAGAATCTTCAAATAAACGCCTCATCTCAACCGTCAATTCTTCCGCCTGTTTTAAATATTTCTCATCAAGAACAGCCTTATATAATTCCAACAACCCATAAACAAAAAAAGCATAATCCTCAAGCGTAGCTGGAATCCCCACCTGGCCATTTCGCCAACGATGCAGCAACTGCCCTTGCGGCATCATCTTGCCTAAAATAAAATCAGCAGTTTTTTGGGCAGCATGTATATATTCTTCCCTTTTTAAGGCACAACCTGCCAAAGCAAGTGCGGCTATCATCAGCCCATTCCAATCAACCAACACTTTATCATCTAAAAAAGGCCGCTGGCGCTTTTGTCGTAAATTAAATAATTTCAGCTTAGCACCCGCCAATAAATGCAAAACCTCAACTTCTTTTAAGTTAAATTGCACCGCCGCATCATTAGGCTCATGCGCTAAATATAAAATATTCCTGCCCGTAAATTCACCATGAGGATCCTGCAAAGCATTGCCATTAGTTTTTATGCCATAACAAAAATTAAATACCGGCGCTTCCTCAACACTTAAGGCACTATTAATTTCAGCTTCAGTAAAAATATAAAAAGCCCCTTCGCTGGCATGGGCAGCGCCATCCGCAACACTATCCGCATCCTCTGCACTATAAAAACCACCATCCGGTGATTGTAAATCTCTTAATACATAATTAGCAATATTTTCAGCAGTTTGTGCATAAAACAAGGAACCCGTCACCTGATAAGCTTCCACATAAACACGCAATAGCAAGGCCTGATCATACAGCATCTTTTCAAAATGAGGCACCTGCCATTGACCATCTGTCGCATACCGGTGAAAGCCGCCACCTAAATGATCACAGATTCCACCCCGAGCCATCGCTGTCAGTGTTGCCTCAACAATAGCTAAGGCCCTAGGTTCTTGGGCCCACTGATGGTAGCGCAGCAAAAACGATAAATTATGTCCCATTGGAAATTTAGGCGCACCGCCAAAACCACCATTAATTGAATCAAATTGCCCGCTTAAATGACGATACCCTCGGTGTAAATAATCCTCATGCGCTAAAGCGGAATCTCCAGCCGTTTGCTTAGCACGCGCCTGTAAGGCTTCGACAATTGAATCTGCTGAAGAAAGGATTGCCGAACGGTTATCATTCCACCCTTGTGCGATATTCAACAATAAATCAGCAAATCCAGGAGAACCCCATTTAGCATAGGGCGGGAAATACGTCCCCCCATAAAAAGGTTTTGCTTCACTTGTCAAGAAAACCGTCATCGGCCAGCCACCCTGACCGCTCATTGCTGTTGTGGCGCTCATATAGATATGATCTAAATCAGGGCGTTCTTCCCGATCTACCTTAACAGGGATAAAATGTTCATTAATAATTTGGGCAATGGCTGGATCTTCAAAACTTTCATGGGCCATGACATGGCACCAATGGCAGGTAGCGTACCCAATGGAAAGCAGGATAGGCTTATCAAAAGAACGAGCCCGATTAAAAGCCTCTTCCCCCCAAGGATACCAATCAACAGGGTTATATGCATGCTGCAATAAATAAGGGCTTTGCTCGGTGATCAAACGGTTTGGAGCCATAGGTCAATTAACGGCCTTTAGGGTCAAACAAATCTAAACTCTTCTTGATCATATGCTGACGGGTAGGCGTAAGCGCGGCCTCTTGCGGCACGGCATTAGCAGGCACTGCTTGATGAGTTTGAACCTTCATTAACTGTTGATTCGCTTTTTCAAAAAGCGCGCGGGTGTTCTTATAATCCGGCAAGACATCTTCAACATCCTGGAATTTCTGTGCGGCAGCCTGGTATTGATTTTCTTTTAATAACACCAAACCTTCCCTATACATATCATCCGCACCAGCTTCTAATTGCTGACGGATAGCCGCACGTTCTTGGTCTAATTTAACCTGACGCTCACGCACCTGACGCTCTAATTCCGCCTTCTGCAAAGCTTCTTGCTTAGCCGCACGCTCCTGAGCTTCACGTTCACGGCGTATTAAATCCTGTTCCTGCAGACGCTGTTGACGAGCAGCCTCTTCACGCCCTAAACGCTCCTGACGCTCTTTTTCCTGCTCTTCCTTAATTTGTTGTAGTCTAAGTTTCTCTTTTTCCTTAGCTTCCTGACGTTGACGCCAAAATTCTTGCTCTTGCTGTTTCTTTTCTTGCTCTTCCTTGGCTTTTAACACCTTAAGCTCTTCTTGGCGCTTCTTGGCCTCTAATTTCTCTAAACGAATTTTCTCCAACCGCTCTTGCTCTGCTTGTATTTTTTCAACCTTAAGCTTATTAGCCTCTTCCAACGCCTTAATCCGCGCATTTTCTTCATCAACCTTTAACTGCTGAGACTTCTTTCTCTCTGCCTGAGCCCGTTCCTCCTGCTGCTTTAACAAATCTTCCTTTTCTTGAGCCAACTCTTCCTTTAAACGGGCTTCATTTTCTTTCTTAGCTTTTTCTAAAGCATCCCGCTGTTCCTGTTCAAGTCTTGCCTTTTCTTCTTTTTCTTTCTTAATACTTTCTTCACGCTGCTTAATAGCATTAAGACGGTCTTCTTCGCGCTTCTTAACCGCATCAATCTTCGCTTGACGCTCTTCTTCAATTTTTTTACGCTTCTCTTCCTTGCGATATTGTTCTTCTAAAAATAATTTACGTTTACGCGAGAATTCCAATTGCTCTTGTTTTTGCTTTTCAGCTAATACATCTTCAGCAGATTTTACAGGCGGCTGCTCCTCTTTTTTATTAAAGTTAGTTGCGGGATTTTCCTGCTGCAGCACTGAATCCTTAACCAACACTTCCCTTTTCTTTACAGGTTTTACAACAGGCTCAACAACCTTAACA
>CAYNTZ010000035.1:5573-14706 GCA_964400365.1 uncultured Planctomycetales bacterium
GAATCAACAACCTTAACAGAATCAACAACCTTAACAGAATCAACAACCTTAACAGAATCAACAACCTTAACAGGCTCAACAACCTTAACAGCCTTAACAGCAATAACCGGAGCTGGTTTAACTACAGGTTTAGCGGCAGGCTTGAGCGGGGCCTTAATTCGTTGGAATTTATATTGTTCCTCTTCCTTCACCTTACGCTGTTCTTGTTCAGCTCGCTGCTTCAAAATCCGCTGACGCTCCCGTTCTTGTAAACGCATGGCTTCAGCCTTCTGGCGCTCACGCTGCATTTTATCTTCCCACAACCGTTTCTGCTGATCCAACTCTTGTGACAACCGGCGCTGATGGTCACGCTCCTTTGTTAAAGAAACAGAAACCTGCCGCTGAACATTTAGACGATCTTCTAAATATTCCGTCCTCTCTTGCTCCTGGGATTTCTTAACCTTCACAACCTCCTGGTTAATCGCCTGTTCAACCTTCCGAATCCAAGCAGCAGCACGACGATCCCCCTTAGCGGCCAAATCATCCAACAAAATTTTTGCCTGCGTATATTTACGCCGCTCAAACAACTCAACCGCTTGATTAAAAAGAACATCCGACTGACGCTGAATATCCCGACGCCTTAATTCATTAATATCATCCGAAGGCGGCAATACAACAGGCCGTACTTGTTTTGCTTGATCATCCGGAAACACCTTTCGACGCAACAAACCTTGTTTCTTTTCTTCCAAGTCAAGACGCTCAATATCTTTTTGCCGATCAGCTATTTCCTGCTCTCGCTGGCGCTCCTCATCCTGCCTTGCCTTTTCTTGGGCAATAGCCTCCTTAATTGATTTAAGCGACTCTAGCACCTTTTCTAATTCAACAAACTGTAACTTCATCCCTTCAAAATCTTTTTGCTGAGATAAACGGATAATCTCATCGTTAATCACCGCAGCCTGCTGTGATAATGCTTGAATTTGCTGCTGTTGCTCTGCAGCCACTTGCTGTCGGCGCATCGCTTCTGCCTGTTTAATACGTTCCCTCTCTTGACGAGCAGCCTCTTGCTCCTGCTGACGCTTCAGCTGAATCGCGGCCTGAGCAGCCAACTCTTCTTCCCGAGCTTTTTGGGCTAATTCCCTCTTACGCTGATCTTCCAACCTCTCCTGACGAGCCAACATTTCCACCTGGGCCTTTTCCTTATCGTCATCAATACGCGCAATCAAAATACGCGCATCCTTATAACCCGGCCAAAAAGCTTCTAAACTCAACAAGCTGGACTTTGCCGCATCAAAAGCCTGCGTCCTTAAAAGCTCAACACCCTGCCTATACATTTCTTCTGCCTTTAAGCGACGCTCTTCCTGTTGAGCCTTCATTTGCTCATGCTGTTGCCGCAACTGATCTTCCCTCATCTGACGGAGCATGCGCTCTTTTTCTGCCTTAATAGAATTAAGCAATTGATCCACCTGCGCCATTTTCTTTTGAGCTAAAACCGTTGACTTATCATCAGAAATATTAGAAATTTGTTTATACAGGCTGGAAGCCTTTTGGGCGAGAAGGGCAATTTCTTGAGCTTCCTTGACCTGCTCTTGAGCAGATAAAACTGGTTCCTTCTTTGCTAAATCCTGCTGATACTCTAACCGACGCTGTTCTTGAATTTTCTGAGCTTCTTCTTGCTTCTTACGCCGCTCTTCTTCCTTAACCTTGCGCGCCTCTTCCCTATTTTTACGCGCTTCTTCCCGCTGCTTTATTATTTTTTGCTTTTCCTCATCAACAACGGGAGGTGCCGCTACCGGCACAGCAACCTGCTCTTGAGCGCGACGACCTTCTTCAATCGCCTTCGCTTGAGCACGACGCTCTTCTTCAACAGCTTTCACTTGAGCACGACGCTCTTCAATCGCCTTTAATCTTGCCTGATGAGCTTCTTCCAATTTCTTTTGGCGTTCAGCTTCAATTGCCTTACGCGCCTCTTCCCTTTCCTTACGCAGCTTTTCATCAGCCAATCTCGCCTCTTCAATTTTCTTTAAGCGAGCCTGGTGCTCTTCTTCTATTTTCCGTTGACGCTCTAATTCAACAGCCTTCCTTGCTTCTTCAGCTGCCCGGCGCAAATCTTCTGCTTTTTTACGCTCAGCCTCTTCTTGAGCACGGCGCGCTTCTTCCAAAGCCTTGCGTTCTTGTTCCTGAGCGGTTAACCTTTCATTCCTTAATTTCTCAAGAGCAATCTCTTCATCAATACGCATCAAATATTGGGGCGCATCCTTAAACTTAGGGAATAGTTGGCCAACAGCCTCAAAGGAAGCCTTCGCTTCCGCATAACGCTTCTTATTATAGAGCCCCATCGCTTCATCATAAAGCGCCTGCGCTTTTTGCATCTGCGCCTTAATCGCTTCAAGCTCCGCACGCTTTTGTGCCAATATGGCCTCACGGGCCTTCTCTTGCTCTTCTTGCTTAATGGCTAAATCGACCTTAATCAAATAATCAACGACCGACTTATAATTTGCTATTTTTTCCTTGGCCTTTAAGAAAAATTCCTTGGCCTGCGTGTATTTCTTACTACGAAAATCATTTAAGCCGGCAGCATATAGTTCTTCCGTTTCCTCTTCCCATTGACGCTGACGGCGCTCTTGCTCATCTTTTAAGGCCTTTTCCTTTTCCCAGGCAATCCTGCGTTCTTCGGCTAATTTACGTTCCTGCTCCTCTAAACGCGCCTTCTCTTCCCGTATCCGCTGTTGGTCCTTAAGCTGCTTAATCTTGCTTAAATAAATGCGTGTTGACTTATACCCCGGCGCAGTCTTTTCAATATCATTAAACTTCTCTAAAGCTTCATCCAACAAGCTTTGGTCAAATAAGGCCACCGCTGCTTGGTAAATAAAACCAGCCTCTTCATCTAATTGCTTTTGGCGTTCACGTTCACGCTCTTCTAATTGCGCTTGTTTGGCTTGTTGTTCCTTCTGGCGGGCAATCTCTTCTTCCCATCGTTGTTTTTCTAAAAGCTTTTCTTGCTCAAGCGCTAAGCGCTTTTGTTTGGCATCAATATCACGATCCACCTTATCTAGGTAGTTACGGGTGGCCTTGTAGTTTGGTGTAACCCACTCTAATTCCTGAAATTTCTTTTTAGCTTCATCAAAATTGCCTTCCTTATATAAGGCGACAGCTTCTTGGTAAACCTTGTCTGATTGCTTAATAATTTGCTCTTTACGCTCAATTTCCTTACGCTCAACTTCTTTACGCCAAACTTCCTTCTCACGTTCACGCGCCGCTTCAGCCGCTTTTTGCTGATGCTCCATCTCTTTCTTTTGGTTCTTTAAGGCGATGGCATCAGCCATAATAATGTCTTGGTCAATGATTTTTAAGTAACTGCGGGTCGCCTTGAAATCAGCAATCATGTCATCAACGTGTTCAAACGCTTCCTTAGCCGCCGTGAACTTCTTTTCTTTATATAAAGCCACCGCCCCTTCATACGACACCTGCGCCTCCTGGCGGCGGGTTGTTTCATCCATCTCCGACTGCCTGGCACGCTCACCCTCTTGACGCTTTAATGCCGCTTCCTGCGCCCTTAAGCGCCGCTCGCTTTCTTTGATATAACCATTCATTTCTGGATGATCTGTAATGCGGACAGCCTTATCAAAATATTCACGTGCCTCATCAAGCTTACCTTCATCAGTTAACTGTAAACCTCGCTCGTAATATTCACGGGCCTTTTCTTCACGCTTTTGGTTGCGCTTAATAACCGCCTGTTCCTTGATCTTTTCATTAACGGATTTGATATTGGTGCGGGATTTTTCGATAAGCTTCTTTAAATCATACACATAACTGGCTTGGCCGCGCGGCTCGATTGACTCGCCAGATGGGGTCACCGCAGAGGGAACCACGCCCGCTGATTGCACCACGGCCGCAGACTCGACGGATGGCTTGCCATCTAATGCCGATTGGGGCTGGTCAGCAAAAGACAGATAAGGCGCAAGCATTACTGCCGCGGATAAAAATAAAGGAAATGGATATTTCTTCATGAGCAGGGTCATTTTAGCATACCCTTTGAGGCATCTTCCACTACTTTCTCCCATATTTTTCTAGCTTTAATATATTCCCCGCCCTTGAAATATTCTTGGGCTGCCTTGTTGTATTCCTGCAGTTTTTCTTCTGTCGCAATCTTAAGCCTAATATATTCAGCCGCCTCATCAAACATCATTTGCCCTGCAGTTACGATATCCTTATAAATTTGCCGAGATTCCTCTAAACGTCCTGCCGCTTGCGCCGCCTCCCCAAAAATAAACATTTGGTTTAACTCCGCCACAATTAAACTGTCCTTCTTGGACAATTCTTTGCGCACCAATATCCATGCCCATTGGTTAACCCGCTCATCCAACCACTTCGCCCGAGCCCGCGCTTTCTCCTGCGGGGTGCGGTCATATAATTTACCCGTCATGCGCAAGAATGGGCCTTGCGAAGTGTATGACAAATTAGTCAAATCATCATTGAACTGGGTAAAATTCCAACCAATGCCCAACTGGGTATTGTCATTAATATTACGGGTTGCCTCCAACAAAAACCCGGCCTTACTATCCTTGGCTTCCACCTGGGTCAACTGCCTATACTCACTGCCGATCGTCCAATTGCTGTCAACCTTGTAATTAACGCGGTGAACCATTAACCATGTGTGTGTCTTGTTAAATTCAAAATCAGCTGTTTTTTCTTCATTAACCCGTAAGGCAAATTTCTCGGCCAATTGCCAATTTTCATCAATATCATAAATCGCCTCACCCGCAAAAACCTGCATACGACTTTTCTCAATGCCAATATCAGCATCGACTTGCCCCTGAGGCCCCTGATTTTCCTTATATGTATAACGGGCAATTAAATTCAAATTATCCACATTCACCGGACGGTAAGCCGCCCCTAAGATAATCTCCTTATGGCGCTGCTCCACCTGAGCCGTGCTCAAATTCTCCGTCTTGGAATATTCAAGTTTAGCAAATGCGGAAAGATTATCCGTCAGCTTACCCTCCAAGGCATTGTAGAAAACAAACTGCCTCTTATTCTCATTGCCGCGGTCAAAGCGGAATTCAATCTTGGTTGAATTCTTCAAACGTTCAATAGCTGTTTCTGTATCTTTAAGCACATACCCCGCCCCTAACGCAATGGCGGTGCGGTCCGTTCCTGTACCATCTAAATTTTGTACCCGGCCTTGTTCAAAACTACTATTTAACGCCACCTTATCATTCACATCACCAGACAACCCAAAAATATTGCTTTCTGAAACCTGGGTTGCGTTGACATCTGATTTGCGCGTTAAGCTAGCTTCCGCCTTACGCCCATCTTTTTCCCTGAGCACACCATACTTGGAATTATTAGCCGTCGATCCATCAGGATTAAACCCAAAGGAACGTTCAGAGACCGCTTGCAATTCATCATTCAATTTCTTCTTATCCGTAAAAAGAACCGTAGTCGTCTTGCCGCCGATGGCATCCTCATCCACCTTAACGCTTGAAGAGCTTTCCGTCTTCTCATCCACCTTGCGGTTAGCATCAAGCGCGATACTCTTAGTTTGATCGCCCGCCTCATCCCCATTAACCGCAAAGGTTGTCTTAATGGTTGAATCCTTGTCCACCTGGGCAGTACTTGAAATGGACGTAGTCTTGCGCTGCTGGCCCTTATCACCCCCAATCACACCCACCACCGCGTCTAACTCCACCCCATCGGCCACCTTACCCTTAGCCCCTAAGGTTGTTGATGTATTCTTACCACCGGCGGAAGATTCAGTTACCGCAACGGAGGCCGTGGTTGAGATATTATCTGATAATTTACCCTCAGCCCCCACCGTGGTAGTTTTTTCAATCTCACCCGTGCGCTTTTGGGCAATACCATAATCCGTCGATACGGATAACTTATCCGACAATTTAGTGGTTGCCCCCACCGTGGTTGTATTCCCTTCCGGGCTAAAGGCCTCTTGCGCCCGCACCAATAAACGGTCCGTCACCTGCGCATCAGCCCCGACCGTTGTAATCGCCTTATTAGGATCATTAATATCAAACTGCTGTCCAACCGACACATTAACCTTGCCTGTCAAGGCGTATTCCGCCTTACCCGCCAAGGTCTTACCCACCTCATTCGTCGATGACTCAATCCCATCAATCTTATCTTTAACTTCTTTAATCTGATAGGCTCCTGTTAATTTCAGGCGTTCAGCCTCATGGATAATCTGCACCAAGGTGGTTGTTGTTTCACTTGCCCCGACCTGGGCTGTGGTTTGCAGATTACCATTTTGAATTAATTTTTGAATATCCTGGCGGGCCGTTAAACGCGTTACCGGCGTCACATCAAAGGTTAAGGCCATGCCGGAACTTTCCTTACCCTGCTGGCTGGTGGTTGCTGGCGAATTAAAGGTGTTCTCTACCCATTTATAATACGCATTGATACCAATCCGGCTAAAGAGGCGCGCATCACCAGTTAGGCCATACGCCACCCCAGTTTCAACATTGCCAGTGGTTAGCTCATCAAACGTAATCCCCCCGTCGGTAGAAACAAACGTCCCTGTTCCTTGAGAATTTGATTGGGCATATTCCGCCTTAATAGCGGCATCCGGCCCTAAATGAAGAACCGCATCCGTGCCCCGCAAAATAGAATTACTTTCTGCCTGAGTTTCATTTACCACTGTACCGCCGATCACCACGTTATTACCCACTGACTGCGCCAAACGCACCCCTTCACTAGATTCTTTGATAATATCCTTAACCGCATATTGGTAATCAGCCACCACATACACAGGATTACCATCCAGCAAATCCTCCGCGACGATAGATAAATCCTTAGCGATCATAGCTACCGGCTGCCAGAAGATGATCCTACCCTCATCCTCATCTAATTCGTAATCTGCACCATTCTTCATCTCCTTGCTGGAAATGACTAAACCCGTCACCTGGTCCCTGACCTCAAGTTTAATCTTGTCAGAACCAGCGACTATCTTTTTATGTTTTAAGAAATACAATGAACCACCTGTCCCTAAAAACTCATTATGCGCTGGACGCTCCTGCACCTCGGCATGGAAAACAGCCACCTTGGTGCGCGCGTCACCATAGGGATTAGTCGCCACTGACTGATAATCAAGTTTTCCCCCGTAGAAATTACGACTAAAGGAGGCAAATTCAGTGTCCTTAAAATCAACTACGTAATTACCCCAAATCACGGAAGACTTATCCCATTCCACCAATAAGTATAACGGCCCCTTGGTGTTGGTGGCGTCATAATTAATTGATGATTGGTCGCCATAGATCGGATAATAGGTGTCTGGGTCAAGCTTACGGAATAATTCTTTTTGTTCCCGTTGCGTATCAAGGGATGATGTTATTAAATACTTGCCCTTAATTTTACCTTTTAAGTAATACGCCGCCTTGCCTTCGCTCCAGAAACCTTCTTGATAGCGTTCATTGGACTGGACAGGTTCAATATTGCCTTGATTAAAATTGTAACCCACCTTCGCATCACCCATAGCCACAAACATGAAATAGTCATCACCCACCTTAATATTGCGGGTAAAACGGTTAAGCGTTCCTGCTGGCGCCGTTGACACCCTAGGCACCGTTGTACCAGCCAATGCTAACGATTCCCCAGCAACAGCATCGGCATTTGGCCCATCACCAACTGACTGAGGCGATACAATTTCTAACGTGTAATCACCCTTAGGCAAAACAACTTCTAAATTATCCGGAAGCACTTGGGCATTAGGGCCTTGTGCCAATAAACGCCCAGGCGTTAGGCTATCCGCTTGGGAAATCGGCAGCTCAGCAAAAAGATTCCCCTCCTTCATGATACGCACCGCCCTGATATCAACCCCCTGGCGGTTAATGCGCACTGTCTCACCCTCAATGGGCATGCGCTGGATAGCCAAGGTGTTGGCTTGTAATTGAGCTTCCAACCATTTACGGTAATGCTCCGTCAAGGCAGCCAACTTATCTTTATCCTTATCAGCCTCCTTTTCCTTGGCATATTCTGCTTCAACCTTAATCACACGAATCTTAAACGGCGTTTCCTTTGTTGAATCCGCCCGGCCCTGCGCATCCTTGACCGTCAAGACATAGGCATAATTGTGGTCTACCCTAAGGACGCGGTCGTCGCTATCGCGGCCATTGAAGAAAATAGGATCATGGATATTAAAACGCGTCCCTTCAAAACGCCGCACCAGTTTCTTTGTATCTGCATCAATAATGTCTAAATACCACTTATCGATAAATGGCGCGTAATTAGTAAACATCCTAAATTCCACCTGGCGTACCGGCATTGTTTCATAAACCACCATCTCATCTACCGCCGGTGCATAGGCTGAAGGGTGATACATCGCCGCGTTAAGCCGTAAAGCCGGCTTATCCTGGTTTTGGGTTAACTGAATTTTCTCATTAAAGAATTGCGCATCCACACCAACAACCTGCTCATTATCCATGTTAACCCCAAAATTAACCTTGGATAAGGCTCCAGCGGCAATATCAACAACAACGGCCTTATCCGTAGTTAAGAATGCCCCCGGCGGCAAGGAGCGCTCATCAACGCGCAAGATATGGCGGCCGGGAAGCAAGCCTGGCAGGTTATACTTACCTTCGCGGTCGGTTGTAATAACCGTACCGTCTTGGGTTACAATCTGCACATTAGGCACAGGTTTTTCAACAACCGTATCACCTTCCGTCGCGTCAAATTCCGGCGCATCCTGTATGCCATTTTCATTTAAATCATAGAAGACCTTACCAATCACTGTGCCTAGGTCAAATAACGGATCCGGAACAACACTAACTGTCTTGGTGGCGGTGTTAGAAATGATTACGCCCGTGTCAAGATACCGGGCCACGGCAATATTTTCATATTTACCAGGCATAACGCCGGAACCAACGACCAGCTGGTACTTTAAGACCCGGGTGGCCGCAGGAGCAATACTACCAATACTAAAATACAACGGACGGGCATTGCTCGGGTCTGCCAATGGAAGGCCATCTAATAAAACCCGATTAGGGAGATATTTAAATCCCGGCGGAATACGGTCATCGATGATAAAATTTTCCACCGCGTTATCAGCAGAAAGATTTTGTATTTGGATCGTGTAGGTAATCACATCGCCGATGCGCACCTGCGACTTATTCGCATCTTTTTCAATGCGCAATAAAAAACCGTTCGC
>CAYNTZ010000036.1:0-14691 GCA_964400365.1 uncultured Planctomycetales bacterium
CGTAGGTGACGCGTTAAGGCGCGGGTATCAACCCCTTCAATGGCAATAATCTTATTTTCATTTAAATAATCAATGAGGCCTTGTTTAGCACGCCAATTGGAATGCATGCGGGCAAATTCTTTAACTACAAAACCTTTAACATGGATCTGGTCAGATTCACAATCATCTTCGGTGACGCCATAATTACCAATCAGGGGATAGGTCATCACAACGATTTGGCCGGTGTAGGAGGGGTCGGTTAGGACTTCCTGATAACCAGTCATGGCGGTATTAAAGACAGCCTCGCCTGCAGTTTCTCCGCTCTCTTGGAGAGAACGGCCGTAAAAACAGGTGCCGTCTTCAAGATATAAAATTGCTTCCTTCATGCGTCCTTGCGACTTGTCAATTAGTGGAAATTCTTACGAAAGGCAGGAGTGTTACCCCAGGCCTGCAACAATATAGTGGATAGCGCTTAAAAAGTCAAGAAAAATGCTTTCCGACGGTACTTTAAGGATGCGGCGTGATCGCAAACACTGTAATAATATCCTTACCCGGGCCATAATAAAAGAAAATGCGGTAAGCTCCCGGGGTATGTTGTTGGGCGTAGGCTTCAAAAACTTCCTGTCCCTCCATGCCCTTCCAATTGTGATATTTATGCGTTTGTAATCCCGGATGCTTCGGATTTGTTTGGAGTAAAATCAATGCTTTGGCCACGGCCTTATATTTTGCTTGTTGACCGCGATCATGCTTTAATTCTTTTAAATGATCCTTAGCTTCTGGGGTTATATCCAACACAAACATTATAAGTCCTCGAGGAATTTCTCAACATCCTTAACCTTTGTCACCTTGCCTTCGTGTGCTTGCTGTAAGCCGCGCTTGAGCGATTCATACACCTTGGGGTTCTGGAATGTCCATAATTCCCGCGCTGGGATATGTGCCATGGGACGCAATAAAATATCGCCCTCTTCACCAACTAATACCTCATAGGTATCCACATTAAACTTCTTATTAATCTCCTTATGAATTTTATCACCAATGCTTAAACGGTGTTTAGTGTCAATCGAACGAACGCCCGCAGAGACAAACTTTTCTTTAATGGTAATTGTTTCAACTTTGTTTTTCATAAGAATATTCTCCTTTAGTGAAAGGATACCATGCGGTGGGATAGTTGTCAAGTGGGATAATCCCACTAATTAAGCCAAAACTGGGCGGGGGTGATGTTGCCTTCAATGCTGGTAATCGTAGGCGTTAGACTGGTTAAGCGCGCAGCCATAGACGCCATGGCGGCTTCATCTAAATTAACAGGGAATTCCAGCGGCGCATCCTCCCCCTTGGTCTGCAAACGATCTTCAATTGAATTCAAATCCACCCCGCCTAATTGATCTGCTCCTGCTTCTACCTTAACCACTGGCATATCTGAAATCATTGCTGAGCTAACCTTCTTAAATAGGTACTCTACCCCAAGATGTTTTTTGTCCTTAAAAAAAGGCTCAAACCCTTTTGGAATATAACTTATAGAATGACCCTTTAGAATACCTCCCACCTTAAGCGCCCGCTCTACCTTCTCATGCGTTCCTGGGGCATGATCCATATCACTTGAAAAAACCATAGATGAATAAATTAAACCATATCGCTCTTGATCCTTCATATCCTCTGCCCGCATACGACGAATCAAGCACCGCTGACGCTCTTCCAAAGGTAATTGACTAATTATCCTTAACCCCTTAAACAAATTACCTAAATCCGGTTCCATAATATCAATATTCTGATTGGGAACGCCTTCTAAAAAACCCTCGAATTCACGCCAATGATCCCCGGGGCCAATCAATAATATGCGATTGCTATTCCATACCTCATCCTCCTGGGATTCTAACATCGACAAAAATAATTCGACGCGTAGTTTCATATTCTCAGAAAAACCTCTTCGCTTCTTACTTTCTTCACCATAAAGAGGCGTCTCATTAAACATTTCCCCATTTGGCATGTTGCCTGTCACTGTTAGCTCAGGATTGCCTTGGTCATTAAACTTAATCTCAAAAGTCTTGCCTTGTCGCGCAACAGCATCAACCTCTGCCCGAAACGCTTCCATTGAAAAAGCCTCTTGACCTGATGCTGTCGATGCTACAGTCGCCATGGAAGCTTTATCTAAATTAGCTGGAAATTCCAGCGGCGCATCCTCCCCCTTGGTTTGTAAACGCTCTTCCAATGGATTTAAACCAATCCTGCCTAATTGATCTCTAGGTTCAGGCGTACGTTGAGGAACGGCTGTTGGTGCTGAAGTGTTTGTTGTCATGGCATTCCTTTTTTTTCTATACATATCACCACGTCCATCACCCAGCTCCCAAACAGTTGAACTAAGCGTACTAATATATTTTGCATCTTCTATTCCAATCAATCCCTGGATAATCCCACCATCTACCAGAGCATCCACAGCTTTTCTTATATCATCTATCTCATGAATAACTCCCCAACCGAAAACCATATAAGAATAAATCAAACCGTATTTATTCTTTTCCGTAATATCTTCCAATCTTTTTCGTTGAATAAAACATCTTTTTTGTTGTTCCAGTGGCAATTTCTTAATTTCCTTTAATCCTGTAATAATATTCATTAAATTCGGCTCAAGAATTGTTATTACCTGACCGGGCACCCCTTTTAATAAAACTCCTAACTCCTCCCAATGATTTCCAGGACCAATTAACATAACTGGATTATCTTGCCAAACATCTTTACCATGAGACTTTAATCTTTCAAGAATGATCTCTGCTATAAGTTTATTATCCGAATATCCTATAACACTCACATTATTAGAAACAATGTCATTCCTATCAAATGACCCTGGAACTATTCCTGTTATTGTTAAAGCAATCTTATCTCCACTGAAGTCCATTGCAAAGGCCTTGCCATTAACTTCCCCTGACTTTAAGAAACTCTCCAATGCTTCAAATGAATCAAATGTCTCTCTCTTACCTACTTGCGCAGACGTATTCATCGCCGCGTCTTTTTGCCAAACATTTCCAAATTCATCCAATCTTGTTAATCCAAATAAAGATAAATCATCATTGAAGCTACTCAAAACCACTCCTCTATCTACAAGGGCATCTTTAATAATCTCAACCGATGCAGCTAATAATTCCGTCGACTCATGAATTGGAAACTGTAACGTCATCAAAGACTGAATGAGACCATAGCTTCCTTTATCAGAAAAATCTGAAAGATCTGCAATGTGTCCTCGATAAATTACAACCTTATTTACTTCGCTTTTCGTTAAGCCACCAACTACATCTAACCCATTAAGAATATTGCTCAAATCAGGCTCTAGTACTCGAATTTGTTTAACACCGGGTACCCGTGTAAAAAATTCCTTTAACTCTAACCAATGATTCCCTGAGCCTATAATTAGCACTGGATGTTCTTGCCAAGCCTTAACCTCTAAACGCTTTAAATTACTCAAACCAACTCCTGTTGCCAACATAGACTCTCCAGGAAAACCATCTATTAAATTGCTCGCCTTTCTACCTATATCATCAAATTCTGACGCGACTTTTATATCTCCTCTTATTTCAAGCGTTGGGTTACTTGGATTGTCAAAACGAATCTCAAAAGACTTACCCTTAACCGCCCCTGAACGGATAAAAGCTTTGATCTCCTCAAAGCCAACAATCTTCCCTTCTGCTGATGCTGTAGGCACCGCGTTCATTGCTGGGCTGGCGGGTAGGAGGATAGTAAAGATAGTGCCTTTAGTAGTGCTTTTTACTGATACCTTGCCGCCAAGAGCGTGCGTATATTTTCTTATTAAGAACAACGGTAGCCTTTTATTTTCTTTACCAAATTCAATTTCCCCATCACTGTTAACGGCTTCAACTTCAGCACTTGTCAATTGCAATATCTTATCCTCAATCTCAAGCCTTACATCCTTGCCACTTAAATTTGCACCAATATTCAATTCGCCAACAGTCTCTTGCGAATCACCAAGCGCTTGATTTGCCTGATCCATAAGATTTAAGATAAGCATCCTAAACAGGGGGCCTTTAGATTGGATTGTTAGTACATCATCGGCTTGAACAGCAACCTTTACATTGATTGCTAACGCTTGCAGACCCTTCAATTCATCTGAAAGCTTGATTGGCCTAGCCTCAATATTTTCCAACATATTCATTTGCGTCATTAATACTAGTTGAACTTCTATTGTGTTGATCTGTTGCCTGATATACTCTTGTAGCTGCACATCTAATACGTTCGTCTGTGACATAAGTCTATCTGCTTGCGGCCTAAACCATGCCACCACCTGCCATGCATATTGCAAAAAATTGTTAAGATTTACCGCAAAATCCGTAGCATGCACGTCAATCAAACTAAATAAATCCTCGTGCATAACCTTGATTGCGGCAAGAAAATCTACAAGATCTTTATTTGCACTAGGATCAATTTTCGTAAAAGCAAGTCTTTGCAATGCCGTTCCTATATAATGTTTTTGCCACATAATCTTTTCATCCATCTTCTCACCATCTTCAGCTGTCAGCGTATTTCTATAATCTTGCTCCTGGGCTTTAAAGTAGGGAAAGCTAATCGTAAAGGTCGTCCCGTGATTAGGCCCTTTTCTTTGGCTTATGACTGTCACTTCACCTCCCATTTCTATCGTCCTCAATCTGATAAATCTAGTTCCCTCTCCTTTCCGCCCTGCCTCTTTTGATGAACTAACTTCAAAACCTTCATTAAAATCCTTCATTTTTTCTTCCGTCATTCCGGGGCCATTGTCGGCAACTTCAATTTTAATCTTCTCTCCTTCACGAAAAGCCTTAATATGAATCGCTTTGTTTTCTACCTTGTATTCCTCTAACGCCTGCCGCGCATTAACAATCAAATTGCTTATAATGGATTCTAAATAGAAGTTATTCAAAAACGTATTTAATTGAGGGGTTACTTCAACAAAAACTTTAATTTTGCTATCTGGATCTGCGTATCTTGGTAATTCCTCAGCTAAATCAATTGGCGTTAAGATGAGCCCGCTTTTCTTCATTTGCACATATGCACCCGCTAACTCCATTACCATGTTCGCTAACCCTTTTCGAAGCCCTGCTGGCAAATTATCAAACTGAGGCAATGCTACGCGGAGCGCTCTCTCTTCTTCTTGCGCCCACTCCCTAATTAATTTTAACTCGGCTAAAATCTTCTCTTTTTCTGCGGCAAAATTCTCATCATTAGCACTAGGCATAGTTAATGCCTGAAGCTTAAACTTTACTTGCTGGAGAAATTCACTTAACCTGGCTACGCCCACTAAGCCAATTTCATCCTTATACTCTCTTATATCGAATACTAAGGCTTGTCCCTTATTATCAATAGTGTGCCGTTGATCGCTTAAATTTTCTAAAAAACCGATCCTCTCCATTCTTACCTTATTTTTTTGTTTAGGCGCATCTGGGCTGTTCATCGCTAAATCAGCATGGGCGACGGACATGGCTTCACTAGCAACTAAATCATCTGGCGCCTCTTTTCGCTCTTCTATACGCGTGGTTGGCTCTGTGTCAAGGCTAGCTCCACCAGAAAAATATTTGCGAGGGATGAGTTCGCCACTTATCGGGTCGGGCTCTTCCTTGATATAGTTATAAACACCTTTTTTGAAGGTTTGGATGTACTGCTGATAAATGAACTCAATGTCAGATTGCTTCGCCCCTTCAGGGCTCGCAATGACACTGTCTTTAAGCCCACCTATCTTCTTTTGATCTACGTAAGCTTTGGCGATGAGGGATGCTTTGATTTTCTTTTTGTACCACGTCGCTAGAATTAGCGCGTGATAGACTTGGCGCAGCTGGGCGAAATGGGAGCCTTCGTTGACTTCGCGTTCGAGGATGGGGATGATGACGTCGCGGATAATTTGGGAACCGATGGCTTGGCTATCGGGATTTCCCTGGGTTGCTTTCACCTTCATAGCTAGCTCGCTTGGCATCGTGCTTGGGGACACGTTCTTTGTTGTTCTGTCTTGAACATGTCCCTTGGTTGGCAATTGGTTCTTTTCCTTAGCCAAATAATCTTCTTCTAGCATTACCTTTAATTGAGCTTTGGCGATGTAGGCGACGTTTTTGTTTTCGTAAACCACCGCCTCTTGCGGGACGATCCAGACCTTATTAAAGGTGTTCACCGGAATATTGGTGGTGCCAAATTTTTCCTGGGCCTGGGCATAGACCTTAGCCCAAAATAGCTTGCCGCTTTCTGACTCTGGATAAATCAGCGACGCCGTTAATTGCTTTAAAATATAGTCTTGAGACAAGACATCTACCCCCATGGCAGTTTGTCCAAAACTTTCGGGGATGATACGGTTTTTCTCATAAGGCGAAAGATTAACCCATAGATCACCGTTAGGGATGGTAAGACCGGCTAGGAAATATTTGATCAGGCGTTGAGATTCTTCGGTAGATACCTTACCTTGGCCCTGATCCATCAAAAAATCCATTTTAAATGGCATATCAGGGAATACTTTTAAGCCTTTTAATAGCACAGGTTTAAAGGTGGCCGTGGGGGTTAACAATTTAGGCAAGCCTGCCTGCCGACTAGGCAGGGCAAGGCCATCGGCTTGAACGCAAGGCAGCGGCCCAACACAGGAAAAAAAGAAACAACAAAGCACCAAGCCCCTAATTAGCTTCATATAGGGCAAAGATACCATATATATCAATATAATGCCAATCAGGGAGTTGCTTAAGGATTAGCTGGCAAGGTGATGTTTAAGGCTTTGGCGATGCGGGCGGCAATGTCACTGGGGGCATGGCGCTTGGAGACAAAATCAACCGCACCGGCTTCTTCAAAGTTAATGAATTCCTTAGGGAGTTCAATGGCACTAAAGAAAATAATGGGGATCGATTTTGTCTGGGGATCGGCTTTCAGGCGCTTGCAGACCTCCACCCCGCTCATGCGCGGCAAGATCACATCCAAGAGAATTAAGGCGGGTTTCTTTTCCTGCGCCATGCTAATGCCACGCTCACCATTCTCGGCCACCACCACCTGAAAATTAAATTTAGGCAATACGCGTTGAATCAACGCGCGGTCGACTGGACTGTCATCAATAAATAAAATTAGCGGCCCTGTTGGTTGTGCGTCATCAGGCATGACCTGTATCTCCTATAAAATAAGTATACCCTATTTTAACAGCGACGCCAGTTTATCTTCTGCCTTCTTTTAAGCCTATACCCTTGGCAGCTTTAAATATGGGCAACCACTTCAATTTCAACCAAGGAATCCTTAGGGATACGCGCCACTTGAATCGTGGAGCGGGCTGGGGCATTTTCTGCCTTAAAGTACTTGCCATAAACTTCATTCATGCCGGCAAAATCGTTTAAGTCTTTCATAAAGACAACCGCCTTAACCACCTTATCCAGCGACGATCCACCAGCACCTAGGACGGCGATTAAATTCTGAATAACTTGCTCGGTTTGCTCTTTAATGCCGCCGGGCACCATGTTGCCGGCCTTATCTAAAGGAATTTGACCTGCGGTATAGATTAAATTACCGATGGCAACCGCCTGGTTATAGGGGCCCACAGGCAAGGATGCCTTGTCAGTTTTGATGATTTTCTTGCTCATGAAGATTTCCTTTCTAATCGTTTAATAATTTCACTTCCCACCACCTGGCCAGAGGCCCAGGCCCATTGAAAATTAAAGCCGCCAATGCGGCCATCCACATCTAAGATCTCGCCGGTAAAAAATAAACCAGGCTGTAACTTTGACTCCAACGTTTTAGAATTAATCTGGGCAAAATCAATGCCGCCGGCCGTCACTTCGGCCTTACTATACCCAACCACCCCGTTGATGGCAAGCGGATTACGTAACAATAAGGCTAGCAGGACTTGGCGCTTATCCTTGCTTAATTTATTGAGCAATAAATCCGTCGAGACGCCTGCCTTCTTTAACAGCACTTCCACTAAACGTAAGGGAAGGTAATTAACCAAGATGCTCTTAACCTGTTTATTGGGATTGCCCAGCAGTATTCTTTCAAAAGCCGCCTCATCAAATTGCGGTAAGAAAGACGCTGTTAATTCTCTCCTCCCCTCAGCCCTAACCCAATGGCGGCTGATATCTAAAGCAGCCGGTCCGGAAAAACCAAAATGCGCAAATAAAAAGGAGTCGGCAAAACTAACGGCCTTCTTGCCATTAATCCGCATGGTTAAACAAACCGGCAGGGTGATGCCGGCTAAGGCGCGGTAATCCTTATCTTCCGTCGTCAACGGCGTTAAGGCCGCATCTGTCTTGATTAATTGATGCCCAAAACCTGCGGCTAGGCGATACCCCACCCCGTCACTGCCGGTAGTTGGGTAGGAAAGCCCGCCAGTGGCTAAGACAACGTTACGGGCTTGGAAAACAAACCCACTGCCAGCCACATCGAATAGGCCATCACGCCCACTAACCCGATTGACCTTGCAATTCGTTTTAATCGAGGGGCCCACTGCTTTAAGCAGGGCATCAAGGACAGTCTTTCCTGAATTAGTGACGGGGAAATATTTGCCGGTTTCCTCTAAGACCAGCTCAACGCCAATACCATTAAAAAACGCGATCGCTTGTTTATTGTCAAAAGCACGCAAGATATTGCGCACCGTCATTAACTGCGTTGAATTATAGTCCTTCTCGCTAATGCTTTTGTTGGTGACATTGCAGCGCGTGCCGCCGGACATAAGGATTTTAGCCCCCACCTTGGGGCTTCCCTCCAACAATAAAACCTTGGCCCCGCCTTGTTGCGCTTTAATTGCAGTCATCAAGCCTGCCGCACCTGCACCTATGATAATGACGTCGTAAATCATGCGCGGGAATGTCCTGACTTCTTAAAATGCTGCGCCACGGCTTGGGCAACGTCGGCAATTTCGCCTGATTGCAAATCGCCAAGCCCTAAGGAACCAAAGGCAATGCGCTTTAAATGGGTGACTTCGTGACCCACTGCCTTAAACATCCGTCGGATTTCGCGATTCTTTCCTTCACAAAGCTCAACAGTTAAATGTGATTCCTTATTGCTGTCCTTGCGTAAGATAACCTTGGATGGTTTTAATAATTCACCGTCATCCATGATGCCCTTTAAGAGTAAGGCAATTTTTTGTGGCGCTACCTTGCCTTCGACGGTGACTAAATACGTGCGTGGAATCGCATTAACAGGATCTGTTAAATAATTAGATAATTGGGTGTCGGTGGTCATCAGCAATAAGCCGGTGGTGGCCATGTCCAAACGACCGACGGGATGTAAATGCTGCAACTGGGGAGGCAATAAATCAAAGACGGTCTTGCGCCCCTTCTCATCGCTCTTGGTGGTGACAAAGCCTTTAGGCTTATTGACCATAATAGTGCGCTCAGCCGCCTTGCCCACGGCCCTGCCATCGACCTTGATATCCGCCGTTTCAGGCGTCACCAAAAAACGCTGGTCGCGGATCACCCGTCCATCGACGCTGACAGAACCCTGATCAATCAGTTTTCGGGTTTGTGAACGGGAGGCAATGCCTAATTTGGACAGCGCCCGCTCTAAGGGCACCTTGCCGTATTTTATTTCCTGTTTCATCATGAGAGTGTCACCAACAGGGCGGCTAAATAACTTTCCTTAAAACTATTGCTGCCGGGAAAATCAACGTCTTGCCCCAAACGCGTTAAATTCTTAACCTTACGGCCATTAAGCCCAAGCGCCAGCATACGCTCCAGGTGCGCATGTGTCAATTCACTATTATTCGTCGAGACAAACAATGCCCCGCCGGGATTCAAACTGGCCACCGCTAATGCAATTAATTTAGGCAAATCACGCTTAATGACAAAGGTCTTATTCTCATGACGGGCAAAGGATGGGGGGTCGATAATGATCACGTCAAATTTATTGCCCTTCTTAACCGCACGCAACAAAAACCCTAAGGAATCCACCCGCACAAATTCATTCGGCAGGATGGAAAAACCATTTAACTCATTATTCGCCTGCCCACGCTCGAGGATTTTCTTGCTGATATCGACATTCAAGACTTCACTGGCGCCATTAGCACGCGCGTAGGCCCCAAAGGAACAGGTGTAGGCAAAACAATTTAAGACCTTCTTCCCCTTACATAAGGTGCCCACCAACTTGCGGTTAGCGCGCATATCTAGAAATAAGCCAGTATTAATTCCATCATTTAGATCAACGGCGAATTTTATGCCATTCTCAGCGACAACTGTTTTAGAATGCCCGCCAACAATTTTTTCAACGGTAAAATCTAATTGCTTGCGACTCTTAACGATAAAGTAATCCAGTGGAAATTGTGCGGCGATAACGCCATGAATTAAATTCACATGTTTACGCCAATCGCCATCGAGAATTTGCATATGGGCGTGTTTATCGTAGAGGTCAATCAACAGCCCCGGGCAACCATCGCCTTGGCCGTTGACTAAACGAAAAGCATTGGTGGTGCTAACCAATGCTTTTCGTCGCGCTATTGCTTTATTAATTAACTCACGCATGGCTTAGGCCGGAATAAAACTCATGCCCGGCTTCATGCCCAGAATGGTTTCTGCAATCAACTTAGCGGATGTTTCTAAATCATCCAGGGAACAGGTTTCAACCATGGTGTGCATGTAACGGTTAGGGATACTAATCAACGCTGTTGCCACACCGCCCCGGGACACTTGAATAGCACCGGTGTCTGTCCCATCCGGACGGCCCACGGAAGAAAATTGATAGGGAATCTTTTTCTTTTCAGCGGTCTTCACCAACAAATCGCCCAAGACCCCGTTGGTGTGCGGCCCCTTATGCAAGACCCCTCCCTTGCCTAGGGAGACCTCACCGACGATTTTTTTGTCAATGCTGGGTGTATCTGAAGAGAAGCCTACATCAATGGCAATGGCCGCAGCAGGATCAACGGTAAACGCCGACGTACGTGCGCCACGCAGGCCAACTTCTTCCTGGCAGGTAGCCACCGACCAGACGCCGATATTCTTATCCAATTTGCTATCCGCCAAAATCTTGATGACCTCGGAGGCTACAAAGGCCCCCACCTTGTCATCGCACCCTTTGGAGGAGAAAATATTATTACGCAAGAATTTTACATTAGGCGCATAGGAGACTTCATCGCCTAATTGGACGGCCTTAAGCGCGTCCTCACGGTCACGGGCCCCAATGTCAATCCAGAAATCCTTAATCTGCATGGCCTTGCCGCGCTCGGATTCTTCCATTAAATGGATGGGTTTCTTGCCAATCACCCCGTCGACCAAACCATTCTTGGTTAAAATTTTAACCGAGGTGCCTGGCAATACGGCTGGATCAATCCCGCCCACTGGCACCACATAAATAAAACCTTCCTTATCAATATGGGAAATCATAAAACCGATCTCATCAATGTGACCGGCTAACATAATTTTAAATGAGGCTTTAGGATTAATCACCGCGTAGGCGTTGCCATGCACGTCAACTTCTGTCTTGTGCGCAAACTTAGCCGTACGCTTAACCCAAACCTGGCGGTTAGCTGCTTCCGCGCCGGAAGGGCCGCATTGATTTAATAAGTCGATGAGAAAATCTTTGGATTCTTTATCCATATCAGCTCCTGGTTATGCTATTACTTATTTAATACCGTGCCTGCCGCTGGGAGCGGTAGGCCTGTTAAAAATTTCTTCCACTTTTCTTAAACATGCTTTTGAGGCGCAGGCATTATACTGCAATTGCAGGCGGCGCTCAACAATATCGCCTGTGGTCTGCGCCATTTCAACTTGCTTAGCATAAACAACTTGCGCCGCTATCGTCGCTGTGCAGGTGCAAATCGGCTCTTTTAAGTCCGGGGCTTGCTTGGTTAAATCCAGCACATCGCCAAAACGGCTGCCATAAATGCCCATTAAGTGCTTAATCGCCTCAATCGATACGCCGTAACGCTGGCTGACCAACTTTAATTCCTCATTACTGCCCCCTGACCCATACACCGCCCATTTACCGCTAAATGGCAATTTATTAGACAGTTGCGGCAGGGCCTTTTTAATTGCATCCTCAGCAATGGCCCGGTAGGTGGTAAATTTACCGCCCAATACATACCACAAACCGGAATAGGTTTTCTCAACCGCGTGCTTGCGTGAAATCTTCCTGGGATCGCCCTGATCAAAAACCAGCGGCCTTAACCCCGCAAAGGTAGTAATAATCTTCGCTGAATCAAAGGCAATGGCGGGAAAAACCCGCCTGGCTTGCGTTAAGAGATATTGCACATCCGCATCAGTGACTTTAACATCGTCGGGACCTTCCTTATAATCCGTATCGGTTGTGCCAATCAAGGTATTGCCGTGAAAAGGGATCATAAAGAATATCCGCTTATCCGGCGCCTGGATTAAAAAGGCCTGCGGCGATAATTGGCCTTGGTAGACTAGGTGAATGCCCTTAGTCAAGCGCAAGCGCGGCATGGCATGGGGAATATCTTTTTCCCTTAACATATTTGACCATGGCCCAACAGTGGCAATCACCGTCTTGGCCCTCACATCAAAGGTGTTGCCGCTGATTAAATCCTTGGCCTTAACCCCAACCACCTGGCCATTATCTTTAATTAAATCCAGCGCCTCCACATAATTAGCCAGCTGTGCCCCGCGGCTGTCGGCCATCAAAGCATTTTCCAAAACCAGCCTGGCATCATCCATCTGGGCGTCGGAATACTCAACAGCACCTAACAAGCCCTGACGATTAATCGAAGGAGCCTCATTGACCACTTCCTGGTAGGAAAGGCTGCGGTGCAGGCCAATACGGTATTTCCCACTTAAGAAATCATAAAGGGCCACGCCGATACGCATCATCCACAGGGGGCGAGGATCTCCTTGGTATACCGGGATAATAAAGGACATGGGCTTAACTAAATACGGTGCGGCTTGCCACTGAATATAACGCTCTTTGAGCGATTCGCTGACCAAATCAAACTCAAGGTTCTCTAAATAGCGGATCCCGCCGTGCAGGAGTTTTGTTGATTTGCTCGACGTGCCACAGGCAAAATCTCCTTTTTCAATCAAGGCCACCCGCGCCCCAGCGGCTGAAGCTAGCGAGGCAATCGCTGTGCCGTTAATTCCCCCACCGATCACTAACAGGTCAAAATGTGTTTTACTTAATATATCTGCATTACGCTGCATAGATTCCTAAAATAATTAACCGCGCTAAACCGCCAAGGCTTGTTTAATGGCGCTTTGCCAACCAGCATATAACCCCTGCCGCTCCCCCGCATTCATGCGAGGCACAAAAACCTTTTCAATCTTTTTTAGCTTAAGCACTTGGGACGCCTTCCATAAACCAGCGCCGACCCCAGCAAGGTAGGCAACGCCAGCAGCAGTTGAATCAATCATCGCTGGACGCAACACCTTAACCCCTAACATATCCGCTTGAAACTGCATAAGGAAATTGTTGCGGCAAGCCCCACCATCAACCGATAACTGCGCTAGCCTCAATCCCGATTCCCTTTGCATCAGATCAACCACATCCTTAGTTTGATAGGCGATAGACTCCAACGCAGCACGTACCAAATGCTTGGTATTTGCTCCACGGGTTAAACCCGTAATCAGGCCGCGCGCCGTAGAGTTCCAATGCGGCGCACCCAAACCGACAAAGGCTGGCACCATATACACCCCGTTGGTATCCTTCACGCCAGAAATCAATTTTTCTGTCGCTGCTGAATCTTTTACCAATGATAACTCATCCCTTAACCATTGCACTACAGCACCAGCAATAAACACTGAACCTTCCAAGGCATAGACGGGCTGTCCATCAGCATCCGCCGCCAAGGTTGTTAATAAGCCCTTAGTGGAATAAACACATTTCTTGCCCGTATTAAGCAGCATGAAGCAACCGGTACCATAGGTATTTTTTGACGTGCCTGCCGTAAAACACCCCTGCCCATAAAGTGCCGCCTGCTGATCCCCCATCACCGCCGCAATAGGAATACCCGTCGGCAGACCAGCCGCGCCTTGAGCGGTCTTGCCAAATACCGACGATGATGGCAGAACTCTAGGGAGAATGCTCTGAGGAATATTTAATAATCTTAATAACGGTAGGCTCCAAGATTTTTTCTTAATATCAAAAACCAAGGTGCGACTGGCATTGGTCATGTCGCTTACATGCGCCTGCCCACCGGTTAATTTATAAATTAACCAGCTATCGATGGTGCCAAATCCAATGTGTCCCGCTTTTGCTTGAACGCGCAGACCGGGCACCTTATCTAACAACCATTTGATCTTGGTTCCGGAAAAGTAAGCATCAACAACCAAGCCGGTGGTACGACGGATTAACCCTTCATGTTTCTTTAATTGCGCGCAGATATCAGCCGTACGCCTATCCTGCCAAACAATAGCCCTATGCACCGGTTTTCCCGACCTACGGTCCCATAAAACAGTCGTCTCTCGCTGATTAGTAATGCCAATTGCAGCAATAGCAGTGGGATCTATGCCTGCCTTCTTAACAGCCGCCTTAACAACTGTTTCAACAGATGCCCAAATCTCATTAGCATCATGTTCCACCCAGCCGGGCTTAGGATAATATTGCTTAAATTCCCTATAGGCACTAGCCACCACCCGAGCTTTCCCATCAAAAATAAAAGCCCGCGACCCCGTCGTTCCTTGGTCTATACTTAAGATGTATTTCATAGAAATTCTCACCATTGTAGGCGGCGTTGGCAAATATTGTGAATGCCCTTTGATGTCCCATTACAATCTTCCATGTTCACTTCTAATATTAGGGAAGATTGTACGGGCATCTCTGGGCTGAACAATGTTTGCCAAT
>CAYNTZ010000037.1:0-14355 GCA_964400365.1 uncultured Planctomycetales bacterium
TACGAAAGAAGCAGGAACCATCCCTGCGAAGAATCAATGGACGGCAAACTAAATGCATGCACCCCACCAAGCAAGGGCACGATTACGGCTATCAGGAAAAAAGGCCATTTAGATACCAATGCCGACACATCAATACGGCACCCCCGATACCAATCAGTCAAAAGCAATACCAATGGGAAGGTCCAAGCTGCAGGATTAATAAATACGCTTAAAGAAAATAAGGCCCCAGCTAAAACCCGAGAACCCTTTAGGTAGGAAAATAAGGCAGCAAGATACAACGCCGCATAAAGAAGATCTTTCCATTGCCCAAGCCCTGCCACTGACTCAATCCGGCTAGGGTGAACCGCAAAAATTAAAGCCGCACCTAAAGCCACCGCCCATGATAAACGTAACTGGATTAAACACAGGAAAGCAAACACAGCCGTAACGGCATGTAATAATAAATTACCGAGGATCATGCATAAAGGATGGATTAGTACTGGATTATGGAATAAAGCGGCAAATCTTTTAATCGATCCTTGCCGTTTAAGAACTTTAATTCAACAACAAAAGCAACACCAACAATTTTGGCTTTTTGTGTCTTTAATAAATCAGCTACCGCCTTAACCGTTCCCCCTGTTGCCAATAAATCATCAACAATCAACACACGGGCATTAGGCGCAACGGCATCTTCATGGATCTCTAACGTATCAGAACCATATTCCAATTGATAGGTAATGCTCTTAGTCTTATGGGGCAATTTCCCCTTCTTGCGCACCGGAATAAAACCGCTGCCAAGCTTGTACGCCAGGGCTGAACCAAAAATAAAACCGCGCGCTTCCACTGCCACCACATATTGCACACGAGACTTCTTAAACTTTTTTGCCAAGACATCAATGGTCTTCTTAAAAGCTTCCTTATTCTTCAACAGCGTTGAAATGTCCTTAAAAATAATCCCTTCTTTAGGGAAATTGGGGATATCACGGATATATTTCTTAATATCAGCTGTTGTCATAATTAAGCCTTCCCCATTGATTGAGCCTTAATTAATTTAGCCGCTAACACTTCCTTAACAGGCAACTTCGCCTTGCCATGGGAGATTTGGTACAAAAGCTCCAAACCAAGCCGCCCCATCTCAACCAAGGGCTGAGCCACCGTCGCTAAACGAATCGAACTATTCACATTTAAGGGATTATCATCAAAACCACAGACAGATAAATCACCAGGCACACTCATTTTCTTTGATTTAGCCACATCAAGCACCTCTAAGGCCATAACATCCGAAGCCGCAAAAATAGCCGTTGGCTGGTCTTTTAATTTTAGTAAATCTTGGGCGGCTTGACGGGCTGGGGTGCGTAAAAATCCACCGATCTTCACGTAACTTTTATCAACCTCAATATTATGCTTCTTAAGCGCATCATGATACCCCTCTAAACGCGCCTGGCCAGCCTGGGTCGACAAATCACCGGCAATCGTAGCTATCTTCGTATGGCCTAATTTTACAAACTCATCAACCACCTGCACGGCGGCCTTATAATTATTGACCGCAATATAATTGATGGGCTCATTAATCACGTTATTCAACACCAGGCAGGGCATACCCTTGCGAATGGCTTGCTTGACAATTTCGATATCATTATCAATATCCGCGAATAAAATACCATCAACATGCTTATGGTCCAACAAGGTCGGGTCAAGCCAGGTACTATGATCCCCCCGGTCGGTGATATGCACCAGGAAATCCACATTCAAACGGCTAGCAGCCAAATTAACACCCTTGGTAATTTCACCCGTATAAAAAGAATGAAAAATATCTTCAAAACGAGGCAGGATCAACACATAAATCGGCTTACGCTTTAATTTAGTTGAGCTCATGAATCTCCCTGGGAATCATCTTGGCGTTGAACAATTTTTTTTAATTTCTTCATGGTGACTTCTTCAATCTGGCGCACCCGCTCACGGGAAAGCCCAAGCTTCTTGGCAATCTGGGCTAAGGTGTGCGGCTCTTGCTCATTGAGCCCGAAACGCAATTGCATAATGATACGTTCACGCTCTTCCAATGATTCCAAAATAGAGTGCGCCCGTTCCTTATTCAAGAACAACTCCACCGACGCATCCGGTGCTGCCATGGATTCATCTTCAACCACATCCTTAACCTGGCCTTCACCACCCTCACTTAAAGGAGCATCCAAACTGGACATTTTCGTAATCGCATTGTCCAGCTCACGCACCTTTTCAATAGTTAACTTCAACTTCTTGGCGATTTCAGCAGCGGAAGGACGGCGGCGTAATTCATGCGTCAACTTTTCCACTGTCTTGCGGTATTTGATAATTTCTTCATTCAAATAAACAGGCACACGGATCATCTTGCCTTGATCGATAATCGCACGTGAAATCCCCTGCTTAATCCACCATGACGCGTAGGTTGAAAAACGAAACCCCTTATCCGGGTCGAATTTATCAACCCCGCGCATGAGGCCTATATTTCCTTCTTCAATCAAATCACTTAAAGCAATACCTAGGTTGGTATAGCGCTTGGCAATAGAAATAACCAAGCGAAGATTCGCATTGATCATCTGATCGCGCGCGGCTTTATCACCTTTTTGCACCTTGCGGGCTAATTCAACTTCCTGCTCGGCGGTTAAAAGCGCTATGCCTTTAATTTCCTTTAAGTACGACTTGATTGGATCCATTTATTTCTTTTTACCTTTTGATGATTTAGCAGCTTTATCCGCTAAGGCGGCTTGGGCGGCAGCTAAACGTGCAATCGGCACGCGGTACGGTGAACAGGACACATAATTCATCCCAGCCCTATGACAGAACTTAACGCTTTCTGATTCACCGCCGTGCTCACCACAGATACCAATCTTTAATTTAGGGTTGGTGGAACGGCCTAATTGAATACCCATCTTCACCAACATCCCAACCCCGCTTTGATCCAGGCTTTGGAAGGGATCATCACGGAAGATGCCATAACCGCCATCTTTTTCGGTGGCGACATAGGTCGGTAGAAATCTACCGGCATCGTCGCGGGACAACCCTAAGGTCATCTGGGTCAAATCATTGGTCCCAAAGCTAAAGAATTCAGCTTCTTGAGCCACTTCATTAGCTAACAAGGCGGCGCGAGGAATTTCAATCATCGTACCCACCATGTAAGGCAATGTCACCTTGGCCTGCTTGATCAAATGATCGGCGGTCGCTTTGGTCTGCGCTTTTAGGATTGTAAATTCTTTCTTATCCATCGTCAAGGGGATCATGATCTCAGGTAAGACCTTGATACCTTCCTTGCGGCACTTAATGGCAGCGGCAATAATGGCCGTTACCTGCATTTCCAGGATTTCCGGATAGGTGATGCACAAGCGGCAGCCGCGGTGACCTAACATAGGGTTAGATTCATGCAATTGCTCGCAGCGGTGCTTAATCTTATCCGTCGATAAACCAGTGATCTTGCTTAATTTTTCAATACCTGCATGATCCTTTGGCGTAAACTCATGCAACGGCGGATCAATTAAGCGGATGGTGACCGGGAAACCATTCATGGCCTTGAAAATACCATAGAAGTCATTGGTTTGGAAAGGAAGCAATTTAGCTAAAGCCGTTTTCCTAGTTGCCAAGGTCTCGGCCACGATCATTTCCTGGATAGCCAAGCGACGTTCTTCAGTGTCGAAGAACATATGCTCGGTGCGGCATAAACCGATACCTTCAGCACCCATCTTGATCGCGTTCACCGCGTCATATGGCGTGTCGGCATTGGTGCGCACATTGATGGTGCGTATGCTATCTGCCCACTTCAAAACGGTGTAATAGGCCGCCGGCAATTCCGGTTCCTTTAATTGCATTTCACCTAAATAGATTTCACCAGCAGAACCATCGAGGGTGATGAACTCCCCTTGCTTGATGGTCTTGCCGCCGATAACCATGGAATGCGTATCATAGTTGATATTTAACGCTTCACAACCAACGATACAGCATTTACCCCAACCGCGGGCAACGACTGCCGCGTGAGATGTCTTACCACCGGTGGCGGTCAAGATACCTTTAGCCGCATGCATACCACCCACATCTTCTGGGCTGGTTTCCTTGCGGACTAAGATCACATTCTCGCCCTTCTTGCCAAGCTTCTCAGCTTCAGCAGCGGTAAAGACAACCTTACCTGAGGCAGCACCAGGAACAGCATTGATACCAGAACCTAAGCGCACGGCCTTCAATTGAGCAGGGGTAATCTTACTTGTATCAATAACCGGATAGAACAAACGTTCAATATCGTCGGAAGAAATGCGATTCACCGCTTGTTCCTTGGTAATTACCGGCTTCACCGCCAATTCGGCAAATTTCTTAGGCAAGTACCCCTTCTTCACTAAATCATTAGCCTGCGCCTTGCTTAACAAGGGTTTGGTGGCATGGTCAACAGCAATGTTAAAGGCACCCGCCGGGGAACGCTTACCCGTGCGGCATTGCAACATATATAACTTTTCATCTTCAACGGTGAATTCCAAATCTTGCATTTCCTTATAATAGGATTCAAGGATAGCACGAACCGCGCACAATTGATCATAGGCCTTAGGCATATCATCTTGCAGACGGGACAACTTTAAAGGAGTACGGATACCGGCTACAACGTCTTCGCCCTGGGCATTGATTAAATAATCGCCGTAGAAGGTATTTTCGCCGGTGTTAGGATCGCGGGTAAAACAAACGCCTGTCCCTGAATTATCACCCTTGTTACCGAAAACCATTTGCACGATGTTAACGGCCGTACCTTTAAGGTCGGTGATTTTTTCTACACGACGGTAGGTTTGAGCCTTCTCTGCTTCCCATGAATTAAAGACGGCCATGATGGCGCCCCATAATTGCTTCCAGGAATCTTGCGGAAAATCTTCACCCTTATTCATCTTGTAGAAGGCTTTAAATTGATCGCATAATTCTTTTAGTTTTTCAGCTGGGATATCGGTGTCATTAGCCACACCAATCTCATGCTTCATTTCATGCAGCATATCTTCCATCGGCTGCTTGGATAAACCCATAGCCGTTGAGGAATACATTTGGATAAAACGGCGGTAGGAATCGTAAGCGAAACGAGGATTATTGGTCTTCTTAGCCAAACCCTCGACAGATTTGTCATTCAACCCCAAGTTCAAAATTGTTTCCAACATCCCAGGCATAGAACGGGCCGCACCTGAACGCACAGAAACTAATAAAGGATCGTTCGCATCCCCTAACTTCTTGCCAGTTACCTTCTCTAACTTTAACACCGCATCGCGCACTTCAGCTTCCAAACCCTTAGGTAATTTCTTACCCAATTTATAGTATTCTTCGCAGGTTTGAATGGTCACCGTAAAACCCGCCGGTACCGAGATACCGATTGAGGTCATTTCCATTAAGCCGATACCCTTACCACCCAACACATTCTTCGTTAATGCTTCGCCTTTTGCTTCTGCCTTACCGGCACCATAGGAATACACGTGCTTGTTTGCCATTTTACTAACTACCTTTCTGTTATGATGTTAAATCAGACGTTCTTTTAAATATTGATGCAAGCGCTCGACCGAAATACGTTCCTGTAACATCTTATCCCGGTGGCGCACGGTTACTTGACCATCTTCCAAGGATTGCACATCGACGGTGACGCAGAATACCGTCCCCACCTCATCCTGACGGCGGTAGAGCTTACCTATGGCAGCGGAATCATCATACACACAAACAATGTCTTTTTGAAGCTCAGATTTAATTTTCTTGGCCAAAGCCACAATCCCATCATTCTTCTTTAATAAAGGCAACACTGCTACTTTAATAGGGGCTAGTTTAGGATGAAATTTCATGACAACACGCGTCGCATCTTTCACAACTTCCTCGTGGTATGCATCAACTAAAAAGGCCAAGGTGCCCCTATCACATCCGCCGGAAGGCTCGATCACATGGGGATAAAATTTCTCATTAGTCACTGGATCTTGATACTGCAAATCCTGACCTGAAAATTGCGCGTGCTGTTTTAAATCATAATCCCCGCGATTAGCAATCCCCTCCAATTCCGACCAACCAAAAGGAAATTTATATTCCACGTCGGTACACCCGGCCGCGTAATGAGCCAGCTCATCATCCGCATGTTTGCGTAATTGTAAATTTTCCTTTTTCAAACCCATATCAAGATACCATTGATAACGAGCCGCAATCCACTCTTCATATTTGCGAGCCGCATCTTCCGGACGGCAAAAATACTCAATTTCCATCTGCTCAAATTCACGGGTACGGAAGGTAAAATTACCTGGCGTAATCTCATTACGGAATGATTTACCAATTTGGGCAATACCAAAAGGTAACTTACGGTGCGTTGAATCAATCACGTTAGGGAAGTTCACAAAGATACCTTGTGCGGTTTCAGGACGCAGATATGTTACCGACGAAGAATCTTCCATCGCCCCTAAAAACGTCTTTAACATTAAATTAAAGGCGCGGGGGTCTGAAAAGGTATTGTTCTTGCACTGCGGGCAGCGGCCATTATCCAAATGATCTGGGCGTAGGCGCTTATTACATTTTTTACACTCAACCAATTGATCCACAAAGTTAGCGACGTGGCCGGAGGCTTCCCAGGTCTTTGGGTGCATCAAGATAGAACAGTCCAAGCCCACCATGTCCTCACGCCAATGCACATTGGCCTGCCACCAGGCGTTCTTCACATTGCGCTTTAATTCAGCCCCATAAGGGCCGTAATCCCACGCACCGTTTAAACCGCCATAGATTTCGGAAGATTGGAAGATAAAACCCCTGCGTTTGCACAGGGCCACGACTTTGTCCATCAGTTCTGGTTGACTCATACGAAGGGTGTATTCTAGCAAAAGCCTTTTAAAATGCAAGACGAATGTATTTAAGCTTCCTCCCCATGCCCCAAGAATTTCTTTAGGATCACCGGGTCCTTGGTTTCAGCTAATTGGTCATAGGTATCTTTAATCCATTGTTCCCATTGTGGGTCATTGCCGCCGATAACATCAACAACAAATACCACCCCACACAGATAACCCCGCCCCCAGGACATGACTGGACGCCACCAACGCAAGGAAGCTTGGGCTGGCAAGAATTTTAATTCGCTGGATGTTAACTGAAAAACTACTGCCTGGGAGGCTTTAAATGGCTTATCGGTTTCAAAGGCTATTCCTGAAAGACTGATATTATAAATCTTGCCCTTTCCCTTTAACCCTTGAGCCTCAATAGACCATTCAACATCCACATGCCGACGCAAACGAAAATGACGACGCCCATCATTCATTTCATCCATATCAACCCCATATTTAAGATTAACAATTAGAATATTTTCCCAACCAGTAAAGGCAAAACAGCTTCTACCCTTAAGATACGCGGCCCCAAATCAATCGCTTGAAAGCCAATACCCATCAATTTTGCCACCTCAAAATCAACCAATCCACCCTCGGGGCCAATGATCAGGGTTACGGGCTTACCCCCTGCCTTAGGACAAGGCTGAGTACTTCCCGGATGCGCCACCAACCCCAAAGATCCCTCCATCAATTGCGGCAATTCATCTTCAACAAAGGGCTTAAAACGCTCTCTTAACATCACCTGCGGCAACACCGTATCCTTACCCTGCTCTAAACCCAACACCAACTGCTCTTGAATAAACTCTGGACGCAAGGCTGATGAGTTCCATAAAGATTTTTCTACGCGATTAAAATTGCACACAATGATATGTTTAACCCCCAGTGAGGCTGCACATAAAAAAATACGCCTAAGCACCGGCGGGCGGGCTAAGGGCATAATAAGCGTTAACGGTAACGCTGGTGGCGGCGATTGGTGTACATTTACCTCCAACTCAAGGGCTGTTTCGCTAATCCCCACCACCTTGCCCTGCCCCATCAACCCATTAAGCCGACCTACCGTTAATGTATCCCCTTCCTTAACCCGCAAAATATCCTGCGCATGCTGCAACCGCCGGTCAGTCAATCGCACCCGGTTCGTGGAAACAAAATCATTATCAAATAACAAAATTAAATTCATTAGCTGTGGAACGAATGCGCGTCGTCGGGAAATTTTCCTGAATCGACTTCTTGTTTATATTGCTTAACCGCTTCAATGATCTGCGGCCCTAAATTAACATATTGCTTGGTAAACTTGGGCTGATACCGGGTAAATAAACCCAACAGGTCATGAATCACCAAGACCTGGCCGCTGCAATGCGCCCCAGCCCCGATGCCAATCGTAGGAATGGTTAAGCTTTCAGTAATTTGCTTAGCCAATTGCATTGGAATACATTCTAAAACAATAGAAAAACATCCCGCCTCCTGCAAAACACGCGCATTATCCAAAATTGCCCGGGCAGAGGCCGCATCCCGACCCTGCACCTTCATACCACCAATTTTCTCAGCGGTCTGAGGCGTTAACCCCACATGCCCCATCACCGCAATACCCGCCTTCACAATGGCTGCCGCCACCGCCGGGCATTCGTCGAACCATTCAAGCTTTACCGCATCACAACCAATATCAATAAATTGCTGGGCATTGGCTACGGCCGCCTTTGGGTTTGACTGATAAGCATCGAAGGGCATATCACCAATCACCACCGCGTTCTTCACCGCCCGACGCACCGCACGCGCATGATGCAGCATTTCCTTCATACCAACTTCCGTCGTAGAATCTAAACCCAACACCACATTAGCCAGGGAATCACCCACCAGGACAATATCAATACCAGCCTCATCGATAAAACCCGCCAAAGGAAAATCATACGCCGTTAACATGGTAATCGGCCGCCCCGCCTTGGCCTTGCCTAATATATCTTGAATTGTCATCACACTACCCCTTAAAAAATTCAACCAATTTCTTAGCTGCCGCCTTACCGGAAGCAATCGCATCAACCACTGCACCTGCCCCTGTCACCACATTGCCGCAGGCAAAAACTTTCTCCACACTGCTTTGCCCGTTTGCCTCATCCACCCAAAGCGTCCCATCTGGATTAAATCTTAATTGGGGCAAATGCGCTTTAATAAATCCGTTAGGGCGCCTGCCATGGGCGAGGATAATTGTTTGCGCTTGAAAAAAGACATCTTCCTGTGTTGGTTCTAAAACCAAACCTTCTTCCCCTTCAATAATCTCTAGTCGCCGGCAACGCAGTCCATTCACCAAACCGCCGTCACCTTCCTCGATTACTGAAGGCTCCAACGGGCTTTCAATAATAACACCTTCCTCTAACGCCGCCTTGATATCATCCGCATGCGCCTCCATCTCTTCTTCAAGCCCTGGAAAAACCACCTGCACCTGCTGACCCAAACGAACACTCATGCGTGCCGCATCAAATGCAGATGACGATCCCCCAACGATAATGGTCCTTACCCCCTTAAGCAAGGATCCCGCTACCTGCGAAGGATTCTCCTTGCCTAATACCTGAAGACGCATCAAGAATTCTTCCGCGTAATAAACACCTGCTAAGTTTTCTCCGGGAATTTGGGCAAAATCAGGAACCCCAGCCCCCACAGCCAACAACACCGCTGAGAATCCCTGCATAAATAGTTCAGCCATCGTCAATGTGCTGCCTAGAAAAACATTGGTTTGAATCTCAACCCCTAAAGCCCGCACCAAGGCAACCTGTTCATCCAATACTTTTTGAGGCAAACGGAATTCCGGCACTCCATAACGTAATAAACCACCTGGCTCATTCATTGACTCAATAATCGTTACCGCAAACCCCGCATGGGCTAAATAATACGCCGCCGTTAATCCCGCAGGGCCGGAACCAATCACCGCTATCTTCTTCCCATTAGATGTTACCGTTAATTTCTTATTTAATTTAGGCTGGCCCAAATCAGCGGCATACCGCTCCAAGGCACGGATGCCAATAGACGAAGCTTCATGGTGGAAAATGCACGCCCGCTCACAAGGCGCAGGGCAAATCCGCCCGCAAATAGCTGGAAACGGATTTTCTTGACGAATGCGCTCAATGGATGACACTGCATCCCCTTCACGCAAAAAACGGATAAAACCCGGAATATCAACACCAAGCGGACAACCCGACAAACAGCTGGCAACAGCACATTGCGGGCAGCGCCTAGCCTCATCCTGGGTTACTTTTTTTTGGAAGCCAAGAGAGACTTCACGGACATTAAAAATCCTGGTCTCCTTAGGCTGGTTGGATGGCTTTGTTTGCCCCATCGTGTCTCCTCACAAGCATTCATGCGTTTGCTTAAATCCTTAAAATCCACCTTATGCCCATCAAAATGAGGCCCGTCAATACACGCCAATTTAATCGCATCCCCCACCTTAACCCGACAGGAGCCGCATAAGCCTAAGCCATTACTCATATACGTATTTAAAGAAACCCACAACGCAATACCCTTTTCCCGAGTCATCACCGCCGCCGCCTCCATCATCTCAACAGAACCTATGGCGTACACATAATTCACTTGATACTTGTTTAATAACTCTTTCAGAATAGTCGACGCCAATCCCTTGCGCTCATAAGAACCATCATTCGTTGCAATAACTACTTCATCACAAACAACCCTCATCTGAGATTCTAACATCAACAATTTCTTTGATTTTGCCCCCACAATCCCAATCACCTTATTACCCTTTTTCTTTAGGGCACGGCAAATTGGCAGGATTTGAGCAGCTCCAATCCCAGTTGCTACACAAACCACTAAACCATATTTTTCCACACTGGCCGGCAAGCCTAAAGGCCCAACCACCTGCGCCACCGACTGGCCTATTGACATATCACCTAGTTGGCGGGTTGTAATCCCCACTTCATGCACAATCAGGGAAATAATCCCCCGGCGCTCATCCGCATCAACAACCGTCATTGGGATAGATTTGCCACCTGCCAGCGGCGTAACCATAATGAATTGACCAGCCTGCACCTTGGAGGCAATCCCCGGCAAAGCCAAATCAATGCGCTTAATATCCTGCGCTAATATTTGTTTATGCACAACCTTAGCAACCATTAAAAGAAAACTCCCGGCGGCGGTTTAGGCAAACCATCAGCCACTTGCAACACCTTGCCCAATAAACTAAAGGTGCCGCCAATAATTTGGCCGGGCAAGGAAAACAACTGGCATCCAGCTTGCGTCAAACAAAACAAAATCAACCAAATAAACAAGACATTGGTTCTCAACCGGCTCAAGCGCTCCCCCTTTTTATTTTAAATGAATCTCCGCTTCCCAATAACGCTCCCCGAAAACAACTCGCGCCCCATAAGCATTAAGCGTCCCGACCGATTTAAAAACAGGAATTAATACATGCTGAGTATTAAACATCACCTGATTAATTGACCTTAGCTTAGCATCATAAGCCGCTAATTGTCTTGGCATTTCTTCAATTTGCCGTTTACCTTCACCAATCTCCTCCTGCAAGGCTTCAATCTCCCGCTGGAGATTTGCAATAGCCCCTTCATCGCCCTGCTCTATCAATACGGCTTGTAATTTTTTCAGCTTAACACGCGCTAAACCTAATTCTTCTTCCTTGCCATCGATGGCCTTAGCTAATTCACCCGCCTGCTGCTCAACCTCATCTTTATAGCTTGCTGCTAACGACACCTGGGTGCCTAAATATTTATCCATCCATTCAGCCAAAGCAATGGCCCGCAAGGACATGTCGCCTAACTTCATAAAGGTTATCGAAGCTGCACCAGCCGGACTTAAATTAAATTGTTTAAAAACTTTCTCTTGGACTAACGAACGGCCTGGTTCAGCAAAAACATCTATCGATTTCTTTAACAATTGCCTAGATGAAGCGATTAATAAATAATCACCCAGGAACGCATACGCAGGATCCATATTCGCCCCAAAAGGCAGACGCATAAAACGCAGGTCAACCTTGCCATACTGCTCTTCTTCAATGTCCACAAGCGGATTGGCTGTCGCCCGGCGTAAAAGCTCGTTTGCCTGGGCACGGTCATTAATTTTTATAAAAAATAAGAACCTGGGAAAAGGAAACATCCCCCGCGTATCAATATCAGTTAAATACCCACCCATCTCGCTACCCAAGACCGGTAAGACTTCTTTTTCAATGTTGATCTTTAAGCGGCGCTGTATCTTTGTAACAAAACCCTGTCCCCAGGCTAAGAATTCAGGGGAAGACGAATGCAGCTGTTCCTGAATATCCTGCCAATACTCCTTAAAATCATAACAATTCCCCCAATTATAACCAATAGCATTGGCAGGAATAAAGGGCAATGATTTATTATCCCCTTGAGGACAGGATAAAATTTTACGTTGGGCAGGTGTCAAAGCTTTTAGGTTAAGGCTTGCCATTAATTTAAACTGGCTAAGCTCACCCGACGTAAAACTCAAGCCATAAGCTTCCACGCCGCCTGCCGTAACCCACGCCCCCAACTGTTCCTTTAGGGTATCAAGGGCTAACGCAAGATTTAAATAAACAAATCCTTGGCCATCCGCATAGCCGCGGCTGACAATCCCCATAAAAACAGGATTCTGAGCCAAAGAATCTATATTTTTTAAATGCACATCAATAACCCGCTCCAAGCCCTTGGAGGACTCACCGGTTGCAATAAGCAAATCATTTAACCGCAGGTATGAAACCTTAATTTTTTTCCCCTTCACCTCAACATGCTGGATTTTAAAACCCTTATACATTGACTGCGTCAAGGCAACATCAGCCCCCCAAGATTTTGGCATCTTTGCTAAAAACTCGGCTGCTGCAAAAGAAGGGCCTAAACGGGCCACCAACAAGGCATCAGGACAAAAAGCAACGGCCGCCTCACGTCCCAGAACCTTCCCAAGCAATGGGTTACCCAAGGCACTTTTTATTTGCTCCTGCCATTGCTTAACCTGCTTAATTTTTTCAGGCGGGAACTCATTTTTAAGCATAACCTTCTGAATATCAATCGCCTTTAATTCTTTAATAAAGGCAGAGGTGCTTATCGTGTTTAGGTATTTATCTGCCTGCGTTAGGCGGGCATAAAAAAATGTATCGCCAGGCAATAACGCTGCAATAGGAACTGAGGGGCGAGCAGCAAAAAATAAAATAAATGCCGCCCCCACAAGACCCGCTAATATTATGATGATATTTTTCTTTAAAAAAGACATGGGACTCCAAAAAACTGATAGGCATTTTTATTAACCACGCTCAAGACCTCATCTTCAGTAATATTTTTTAGTTGCGCTAACGCCTTACACGTACGCCAAACATCCTTAGGTTCAGCATTAAAACCACCCTCACCTTCCCGGTAGTAAACAGGGCAATCGGTTTCAATTAAGATACGCCCTAAAGGCGCCGCTGACATGGCTTCACGCGATTGCGGGCTGGTGGCCACCGACGGGCTTGTTGACACATAATAACCGGCATCCAATATCCCTGCTAAATAATCCAAGGGCCCACTGTACCAATGAAATAACGCCCTAGTCACCCCTGCCGCCTTGGTCATGGCCAAACAATCGCGCCACGCCCCGCGGCTGTGAATAACAATGGGCAAATTAAACTTCGCCGCTAACTCTAAATGGATGGCAAAGGAATCTTTTTGCTTGGCCCTCTCGACCTCGTCCTTGCGCACCCATTTATATTGATAATCTAAACCGGTTTCACCAATCGCCACCGCATCCTTAATATGTTTACGCAAAAAATCAATGGCCTGCGCATGGGTGGCTTCATTGACCTTGCCCGGATGTATACCCAAGGCTGGGTAAATTTTAGGCTGCGTATACTGCTTAGCAATCGTTAAAGTTTGCTGCATCGACGCTAAATCAACGCTCATGGCCATAATAGCCGCAACCTTGGCCTCATGCGCACGCGTCAAGGCGCCAGGCAAATCTTCTAGCTGGTCAATATGCGCGTGCGTGTCAATAATTGTCATTGGCTATCAATAATAAAGGTCACAGGCCCATCATTAATTAAGCTCACATCCATCATGGCCCGAAACTTACCCGTTTGCACCTGGACGCCGGTCTGCTTTAATTGCGCAATAAAATAATTATACAATTCCTCAGCCTTGGCTGGTTCTGCCGCCTCATCAAAGGAAGGACGGCGGCCTTTATCACAATTTCCATAGAGGGTAAATTGGGACACCACTAAGAACGCGCCCCCTGCTTCCTGGGAAGACAAATTCATCTTACCCTGCGCATCTTCAAAGACGCGTAACTCAACTAATTTACGCACCAAATAATCAGCTTGGGGGTTCTCATCCGTCTTGGCCACGCCTAAAAAGACTAGTAAACCCTTGTTTATAGCCCCTACAATCTTCCCCTCAACAGCAACGGAAGCTTGACTGACTCGCTGAATAATAACCCTCATAAAAAACCTTTAATCCTTTTGATAGATTATAGTTTCCTCGATGGAGGCCGTCAACCAAATAAAAGCTCTTTTCCGACGTACAAATTAATATTTTTAAATGGTGCAAATTGACACACCCCCTTATTTATG
>CAYNTZ010000038.1:0-9329 GCA_964400365.1 uncultured Planctomycetales bacterium
ATAGACTTGAGCGAATATACTTTCTTTTAGTTTGCGTTTATACCACGTTGCTAGGATTAGGGAATTGTAGATTTGGCGTAGTTGGGCGAAGTTCTTGCCTTGATTGACTTCCTTGGTTAGTTCCGGGAGGATGAGTTCTTTTACTATTTGGGAACCAAAGGCATTCACGTTTTTCATTTGGCCAACACTATCCCCCTGGGTTGCTCTCACATCCAACCCTTCCTTGCTAGGCAAACTGCTTGGAGACACCATTTCATGATGTCCCCGGGTTTGCGTTTGATCTTTATCCAATGCAAGGTAATCTTGCTCGAGCATTACCTTTAGGGATGATTGTTCGATATAGGCTATGCCTTCTTTTTCGTACACCACTGCCTTGTCTGGCATGATCCAAACTTTATTAAATGTATTAATCGGGATATTGGTGGTGCCGTAATCTTTAGCGGCCTTGGCGTAAATGCGCTTCCAGAATTCCTTGCCGAGTTCATCTTCGGGGTAGATTAGGCTCGCGGTGATTTGCTTTAGCATATAATCTTGCGCCAATAGATCACGGCCCATTTCACTTTTACCGAAAGCATCTGGGATGATGCGGTTTTTTTCGTAGGGGCTTAGGTTGACCCAAAGGTCTTGTTCGGGGATGGTTACTGAGGCTAGGAAATATTTGATTAACTTCGCCGTTTCGTCTTTTTTATAAGAACCCTCACCTTGATCTAAAATGAAATCGAAACGCATCGGATTTTTAGGGTCGACCTTGAGACCGCGTAGTGTTGGTGGATTGTAGGCAGGGCTTAGATGCACCATGGTTCCAGGCTTTGGCAAAACAAAATCATCTGCCTGCACAGGGATTGGCCCCAGGGAATTGATCAAAAAAGCAATAATAAGGAGCTTAATAAATGGGGTTCGCATATCTATATAAAGTAAACCATATAAATATACAAAAACAAGGGCTGGAAGGCTGTTTTGGGAAAGCGTTTTCTTTTAAATTACGCCCTGGGATGGGCTTTGTCGTAGACGGATTTTAGTTTTTCAGTGGTCAGGTGGGTGTAGATTTGGGTGGTGGATAGGTTGACGTGACCCAAGAGTTCTTGGACGGAACGTAGATCAGCGCCATTATTTAATAGATGGGTGGCGAAGGAATGGCGGAACATATGCGGGGTGACGTGCTGGGCCATGGCTTCTTTCAACACATGCTTATTAATAATATTACAAACGCTCCGGCTACCTAACCGCGTGCCGTTCTTATTTAAAAAGACAATTTGAGATTCAACAGGACGACGCTCAATATATTCCTTCAGCGCCTGCAGGGCCTTATCCCCCACCGGCACCATACGCTCCTTCTTACCCTTACCACGCACGCGGGCCACATTACTAAACATATCCACATCTTCCACATTCAATCCCACCAACTCACTAACCCGAATTCCCGTCGAATAAAGCATTTCAAAAATTGCCCTATCCCTCAAGGATGCCACCTTATCACTCTTAGGAGCTTCAATCAAGGTCACCGCTTCAGCTTCCGACATGAAATGCGGCAAAGGCTTATCTAATTTTGGTGTCACCAAGAGTTTCGCCGGATTAGACGCAATTACTTTTTCGCGCTGCAGGTACTTAAAGAAAGAACGTAACGACGACAATTTCCGCGCCACGGAACGAGGCTTCAAATTATGCGTGCGCATCTTCGCTAAGAATCGACGCAGATCAGGATAGCCAACATCTTCCAAGGGAGTCTTATCTAAAAACTGAGAAAATTCATTCAGATCTAGACGGTAATTAAGCACCGTATGATCGGAATAGTTCTTTTCAACTTGCAGGTAGGTAAGAAATTTATTTAAGTATTTATCCATATAGAGGAAGCATGTTGTATACACTAGGATGAAGAGGTTGGGTAAGTTCAGGAAGGCTGAAACATCACCAACCGCCATTGGCAACGTGCATCTGTTATGGGGGTTGGGGGCGTTGAAGCCTGATGGAAGCTTACCCGACCTCTTCATTCACAGCTACACGTAAAAAGGTCAATGTGTCCCACTTTTTATAATGCCTACACGCAGGCTAAGCATTAACAGCAACGGGTAGTTTGTTGGCGATGAATTTGCATTCGGGGTAGCGGCTGCAGCCATAGAAGGTTGCCCCCCGGTGCGAACGGCGCTCAACTAAATGCCCCGTACACCCCTCCGCCGGACATTTCACATCCATCGAAAAAGGTTCCGCATGCTTGCATTCAGGAAAGGCCGTACAAGAAACAAAACGGCCGCGGCGCCCCCACTTAACCGCCAAGGGTTTACCGCATAACGGACATGGCTTGGCAATGGTGACTTCGGTCTTTTGAATATTAGCCGAGGCATTATCTAAATCTTCTTTAAAAGGACCCCAGAAGTCTTTTAAGACCTTGGCGTAATTATTATCCCCCTCTTCAATCGAATCCAACTCCTCTTCCATGCTCGCGGTAAAACCAATATCCATAACCTTTTTAAAATTATCGATTAGAATCATGCAAATCTTAATCCCTAACTCGGTCGCGGTAAAATAACCACGGTCACGCAAAACATAATTACGGGTCACCAAGGTGCCGATAATTGAGGCATAGGTCGACGGACGGCCAATACCCGCTTCTTCTAACGCCTTAACTAAGGAAGCTTCAGAAAAACGCGCTGGCGGTTTGGTGAAATGTTGACTTGGCTTTACTTCCAATAAACTAAGCTTATCACCCTTGGCATACAGCGCCGGGTCTAACTTGATATCCTGTTCTTCATTGTCCTTGTACATAGTCAAATAACCAGGAAAGGACAACACAGAACCAGAGGCGCCAAATTGAAAACGGCCAGCGGTAATTTCAATCTTGGTTTGGGCAAAGACGGCCTGAGTCATTTGACAGGCGATAAAACGTTTCCAAATTAAATTGTATAAACGGAATTGATCCTCCGTTAAAAATGATTTTAAATCATCGGGCTTGCGGCACACATCTGATGGGCGAATCGCTTCATGCGCTTCTTGAGCGCGCTTACGTGATTTAAATTTATTAGGCTCTGCCGGTAAATACTCCTTACCGTATTCCTTCTTAATATAGTCCCGCGCCTTGGTTAAAGCTTCATCCGCGATATTAACGGAATCTGTACGCATATAGGTGATCAACCCCACCGGATCTTCTTCGCCGATTTCAATACCTTCATATAATTCCTGGGCGATCGACATGGTACGGGCAGTATTAAACCCTAATTTACCAAAGGCTTCTTGCTGTAAGCTTGAGGTGATAAATGGGGCTGGGGCGTTACGCTTAACTTCCTTCTTGTTAATCGCGGAAATCACAAAATCTTGTTCGCGAATTTCCTTCACAATACCCTTAGTCTCACCCTCCTTGGATAACTCGGCTTTCATACCGTCAATCTTATCTAAGTTGGCTACAATAATTTCCTTCACACATTTCTTCTCAAGATCAACGGCAATCTGCCAATATTCCTGAGGCACAAAGGCTTTAATGGCGGCTTCACGCTCAACGATCAAGCGCAGGGCCACAGACTGCACGCGGCCGGCACTAAGGCGAGACCCCACCTTTTTCCACAATAGCGGGCTTATTTGATAACCGACAATGCGGTCCAATACCCGACGGGCGTTTTGAGCATCAACTAATTTATTGTTAAACTCCCGGGGGTGTTCAAAGGCTTTCTTCACCGCATCCTTGGTGATTTCATGGAAGACCACGCGAAAGACTTTCTTATCTTTGGCAATGTGCTGCACTAAATTCCAACCAATCGCTTCCCCTTCACGGTCAGGGTCGGTGGCGATATAGATCTCATCGCAGCCTTGGGCTTCTTTCTTTAATTTCGTTAAAGTCTTTTGCTTAGCGCGCACCACAATAAACTTAGCAGCAAACTCGTTCTCAATGTCTACACCTAAGGTAGACCTAGGCAGATCGATCAAATGCCCCATGGAGGCGGTGACTTTAAATTTACTCCCCAAAATCTTATTAATAGTTTTAACCTTAGCGGGAGACTCGACGATAACCAATGCTTTTGCCATGACACCTATACCTTTACGTAATATTGACCCGGCAATTGCCGAATCATTTGCTTTAATTCAAGATTTAATAAAATTTCACGCGCCTTGGGTAAGCCCCAACCTAACTGCGCCATCAATTGCTCTATATGTAACGGCTGTAAACTCATTAACTTAAAACCAATAAACTCTTCTGAGGATAAATTAACCGTTACGGCGTTAGCACTAATGCCTTGCTGTTCACTCCTTAACTCAACACCCAGCAATTCTAACACATCATGTGGGGTCAACGCCACCTTGGCGCCATCTTTTATTAACCGGTTAGACCCCATGCTGCTTAAATGGTCTACAGGTCCCGGCACCGCAAAAACATCTTTCCCTTGCTCAAGGGCATAATCCACCGTAATCAATGCCCCGCTTTTTTCCGCCGCCTCAACAATAACGACAGCACTGCTTAACCCGCTGATAATGCGATTACGCGGCGGGAAATTACGCGGCGCTGGTGAAATATCCATTGGCAATTCAGACACAATAGCCCCTTTATTAGCAACTATTTCCTTATACAGCGATGCGTTCTCTTTTGGATAAATAAAATTTAACCCACAGCCAATGACGGCTACAGTTGGATGTTTGGCCTTCAAACAGCCCTGATGAGCCGCCGTATCGATACCACGCGCTAATCCGGAAACAACATTAATGCCCGCACTGCCAAAAGCATAGGCAAAATCAGCAGCCACCCGCTGGCCATAAAAACTAGCAATACGCGACCCCACCAACGCTAAACCAACCTTCGATAGAGCCCCCACATCACCTAAGACATATAGCACCAATGGAGCACCAGGAATATCGCGCAATAAGACAGGATAGGCTTCATCAACACGGGTAACAATAGAAATACCCTTTTGACGCATCAAATTATATTCACGCTCAAGGAATTTGTCTTTAGAAAAATCAGCAATGTTGGCAGCCACTGCAGATGGCAAGAACCCTAAACCCAAAAGCTCATCACGACTAGCTTTAAAAACAGCCTCAGCCTCACCAAAATACCCTAATAATGCATTAATACGCACCGTCCCTAAACCAGATACGCCGTTTAGGGCTACCCACGCTTCCTGTTGAGTCATTAACTAAATCCTTTGAAGTATTTGCACAACCAGCCCTTCAATGGAAGGGTCATTGGCATCGACGGTAAAATCGGCCTGACTGTACAGGGGGAGCCTTTCGGCATGTAGTTGTGTAAGGCGCGCCAATGGATCCGGCACGTTGACCAACGGGCGATTAGGATCGCCGCTGATACGCTTGGATAACACCAGGGGAGATGCATCCAAGAAAAATATAATACCATTTTTCTTTAAATTTGCAAAATTATTAGGGTCCAGCACCACACCACCGCCGCAATCAATAACAACACCTTCCTTCTGGCTTAATTCGGCAACAACCATCGCCTCCTGAGCACGAAAATAGTCCCAACCTTGGGTCGCCACTATATCCTTAACTGATTTGCCTTCCCTCTCCTCAACCAACTCATCTGTGGAAAAACGCGGACGGCCACTACGCCTGACCAACTCCTTAGAAACCATGGTCTTGCCGCAACCCATCAACCCTATGAGGACAATATTTTTCATTTTGATTTACGCAATTGGTACTCAACGTAACCAGCTAAAACTTCCTGAATCTTAATGGAGGGCTGCACCACAAAATAATGACTCATCACCGCATGACCCATCTCATGACCTAATATTTCCCGACGGAAATTCTGCGCAGATATATATATCGATTTAAAATCATGCACATAAAAAGCAAAACCCGTGCATGGCAGCTGCGTATTAAACAGCTTATTATAGAAATCCGTCAACTGCTGCTGGGTTGCAAAAACCTTAATGTCCGCCTTAAGGCTATAAACATGCATATCCAAGACATCCGACGCACGGTTAAAAAGCACATCAAGCATGGACGCAAGCTCCCCATGAAGCGATGAGTTGTCAATGCGCTGGTTAGTTAACACCTGGTCGGTCTTGCTGATATTAAGCTGGGACACTAAGTCATTTAAATCAACATCTGACTTATAATAAAGGTTGAAATGGCCACCTTCAACCCTGGTTGATTCACCAAAACCATCATCAGCCCCCCACGCAGGCGCAACAAGAGGCGTTAATAGGAAAACCATGATTAATATACGGCAAACTAATGTCATGAGGTTTTAAACTTATCCAGCTCTTTCTTAAAATCAGCAGCCGTTGGGGCATTCTTGAGCATCTTGATCTTATAATCCAATTTATTAATAGTGTCATTATAGGCTTCAGCTATTTTTTGCAATTGGTCGCCTTGGCGTAAATGCATGCGGGTTGAAACATCCCCCTCACCTAAACCCGCCAACATCACCTTTAAGCGGTATAAAGGCCCAGCAATCTTATGACTTACCAGCACCGTCATCACAATGGTGACAACACTCACAACTGCCAATTGGATGAAAAAAGTCTGCAATAACAATGGTAATAAATATTCCGCCGTTGAGTGCACCCCGACCCTACCGTTTAAGATAGCCACTGTCGTAGAACTGCGCGCCAACCAATACACCACCCCAACCGTTATCAAGGACCCAAATAAAACCAGTAGACAAAAATTTACAATAAATTTATTCTGGAATTCCTTATCAATGTAATAATTACGGCGCTTAAAATCTGTTTTTCTCATATTTTTACTCATTTTAAGTACTCCCCGTTGATAACAACGTTGGTCTTTTGCCTTAAATACGCCACCCATTGGTCTAAATTACCGCCCTCTGCCGACTTAGACTGCAAGGCCACCGTGAGCAGGGATTGCTGCCAGAAATTCTCAATCATTTTCAAGAACTCCTTATCTTTATCCAACCCCTGGGCCTGGGCTTCAAGCAAGATTAATTTTTGGTTAATCATATTTTCCAGGAAAGCTTGCCGTGATGAGGGATTATCCTGCGCGGCATAACTAGACGCCTTAAAAGCTTCATCAAATTCTTCCTTGCCTATGGCATAGCTGCCCACCCGAGCAACTACTTCATCAGGCTCTCTAGACGGCGCTTGACAACCCGCCCCTAGCAATAATACCAACACCAACAGATAACAATACCTCATATATTCACTCCTGGTTTTTCAATTACCCTCTTACAACTAGAGCACTTCATTGATAGATAGACTTATTATTTTCCTGCTGTTTATTTTACTACAACAATCCCATCAAACCACAAAAAAACCCCGCATTTTTTAATGCGGGGTTTTTATTTGTTAATATATCACCTGCAAATCCAGCTTAACTTGCCGAATTTTCTTTTTTCTTTTCTTCTATACGCCCGTCTAAGAAATCATAAGCCCCTTCATCCAATTGGAATTCCGCATCAAAAGCCCCTGAATCCAACTGGGTTAATGGGTGGTATAAAAACACTGGGCCAGGTGGATTAAACGAAACCACTTGCGATCCTGCTAATTGATCAGCCGCTGGAAAGGAGAACCTGTTAATCAATACATTAGAAGCTTGGGAAACAGAAAAGGCACTGGCTGTCGGCCAAATGCGCGTACCATTAAAATTAATATTACCTGCCGGACGCACCGGAGGCGTATTGCTTGATGGCAACAGCAAAGGAATAGATGACCCTGTGATGGTGCCATTAATATTACCGCTGGTAATACCTGACCCGCCAATATCCAGGATTAAATTACCGGTCACATTAACACCCAAGGCCTGGTCACCAGAAGTAATTGTCCCACTAGGCACAGATAATAACGAATCCGCATGCGCTTTTAAATGTGTAATATTACCTATAGCCAAGATTGACCCCGCATCGGCCTGAACATTTACTGCCCCATTCGTCGACTCAGCCACACCATCAAAGGTAAGATCACCAGCCGTTGCCCTTAAGGTAATATCATTCCTGGCTGTTACGGACTTAAGCGCAACCGAGCCACCGGCAACCACGGATGCCAACCCTGCCGTTGATGTTATTGAAGTTAATTCCACGCCGTTATTTTCATTCAAGTAAATATCGTTAGCTGCAGCGGCATTAATAAAAGCTGCATCAGTATCTATGTCACCATTGCTTGAAGCCCCAAGAGCAGTAGCCGCAGTTAAGCTAACCGTTGAGGCTGTTAATTTAGTTGCTTGAACGCTATCATCTTTAATGGCTGCTGATGAGGTAATGCCCGCTGACCCGTTAGCTGTGACGGCGCCTAAGGTCAAATCCCCGCCCCCTGATTGGCTAAAGGAAAGATTGCCTGCCGCAGCGGATAAAGTACTGGCCGTTGTTGCTGCAGCATTTGTGTTACTGATATCTAAATTACTGCTTGTGGTTGCAGCGCTTAATGACACCGCCGCCGTTTCTAAGGCCCCTAACGCACCAATCCCGCTCGCCGCAGTTAATGATAGGCTGTTCGCGGTTAAGTCAGCAGCAAGGTCACTGCCACTTTCTTCAATGCTGCCTGCGGCATTAACCGTTATGCTATCAGCTGCTGCGGTGACATTACCAAGCAAAACATTACCGCCCGTTGTCGTCGTTAAAACCACATTTTTCGAAGCCCCATCAGCCGTAACGGAAACCGCCGTTAAATTAGCCCCTGCATTGCTTAAACTAATAGCACCTGAAGTTGTAGCAGCCCCGGTCACCGTCAATGCCCCGCCGCCTGATTGCGCAAAGGTTAAATCACCGCTGCCTGTTGCTATATTATTAAGCGTAACCGCAGCGTTACTGCTATTATTTAAACGCACATTGCCATTAGTCGAACTTAAGTTCAATGCTGTTGCTACCGTGTTAAGGGTATTGGTCACCCCAATCCCTGTCACAGCACTGCTTGTCAGTGTTGCCACCGTTAAGGTCTTGCCTGATGTTCCCTCTATCCCAGCACCACTAACCAAACTAAGACTTGAAGCATTAGCTGGAGCTACATTATCACTTAACGTAATCGCACCACTATTGGCATTACCAATGCTAATTTGAGCCGCCGTAATATTATCAAATTCAGCATCCGTTAAACTCAATAACCCAACGGTATTTGTCCCTAAATCAACGGCCCTGCCATTGGTTGTTTGCAAAATAGTTACGTTGGCAGCACCCGCGTTAACCGCGGCTGATAAATTCAAATCATCAGCCGTTAGATTAATAGCACTATTAGTAGAAACCAAACCATTTAATGCCCCCACCACCCCAACAGTCAAACTATTAGCATCCTTAATACTTAAAACACCATTAACATTCGCAGCCACCGTGCCTAAATCATTAGCCGCATTAGTCAAGGTAAAGGTTCCGGTCCCGCTTAAGCCAAGCTTATCAGCCGTAATTGCCGCTGTTTGAGTGGCCCCCGCTGACGCTAAACTCA
>CAYNTZ010000038.1:9429-14028 GCA_964400365.1 uncultured Planctomycetales bacterium
CCGTACCTGTTCCCGCATTAATCGCCTGCGACACTGTTAAGGCCCCGCTATTAAGGGTAAAATTATTGTTGCTGGTGCCAACACCATTGGTGCTTCCAACCGTACCAATGGCCAAGGCATTAGTATCCGTATAGCTAATGGCTCCTGTAGTATTTGCGGCCAAGGTAACCACATCATTAAACGCATTAGTTAAAGTAAAGGTGCCTGTGCCGCTTAACCCAAGTTTATCAGCCGTAATTGCCGCTGTTTGAGTGGCTCCCGCCGACGCTAAACTAACCGTACCTGTTCCCGCATTAATCGCCTGCGACACTGTTAAGGCCCCGCTATTAAGCGTAAAATTACGATCGCTCGTCGTCACGCCATTAACCCCGCCGACAGTACCAATAGCAACCGCATTAGCATCCGTATAGCTAACTGCCCCACCGCTAGTATTAACAGCTAAAGTAGCTATGTTATTCGTTGCGACATTTAAACCAAAGACCCCAGCCCCGCTTAACATTAAACCATTAGCACTAATGCTCCCCGCATTTTGCGTAATACCAGCAGCGGTTAACCGCGCGTCAGCTGATCCGGTTGAAAGAGCATTATCAATCGTCAATAAGCCGCCGGCATTAATGGTTAAGGTGTTTTGATTTGTTGATACACCTGTTGATGTGACAGCCAAACCCGTCCCTGCATCCGTGCCTGTCACGCTGCCAATCTTAAGATCATCCGTATCCGTCAACGAAAACACACCTGAACCAAACATCGCGACAGTGTCAACATCATTGGTGGCACTGGTTAATGTTGCCCCACCCGCAGCCCCGCTAGGAAGCAATAAATTAGCCGCCACTAATTTCCCGCCTGTTTGGCTTAACCCAAATGTAGATAATAATGTTATTGTCCCTGCCCCGGCATTAATATCCTTTGTCAAGACCATCCCGCCTACACCAGCATTCGACGCTGATTTTAATGACACGTGATTGCCTGCAGAGGTAATCCCATCAACGCCTCCCACTGAACCAACAGTCAAACCATCAAAATCACGGTAAATCAAGGAACCATCAATATTAGCTGCCAGCGTGCCAACTAAATTCGCTGACCTTAAATTGAAACTGCCGGCACCAGTTAATAACAATCCTGAACCCGTTATCGAAATGGAATTGGAAATGACTGGCTGATTAGCACCGCCAGCTGTTGGATTTAAGGTAACCACTCCTGTCCCGGCGTTCACATTTTTGGATAAGGACAAGGTATTACCCGTATTAAGCGTAATACTATTATTTGTACTTCTAAGCCCGCTTGTTGCACCAACCTGCCCAACACTTAAATCATCCGCATCTGTAAAGGTAATTGCCCCATTCACATTAGCTGCAATAGTATTCACATCATTAGCAGCAGTTAAGGCAAAGGCACCTGCCCCTGTTAATAATAAATTAGCTGCTGTCAAAGCACCTTCAAGCTGGGTTACTCCACCGGCCAATGGATTTAAAGTAATTGTCCCGCTACCAGCATTAACACCACGCAGGGCCAAGGCTGTCGCACTATTTAAGGTAATCGCCCCACCGCCCGAAGCAATAGATTTACCTGCGGCCATGGTGATTGTCCCGGCTCCGCTCGTATCCGCATCAGCACTTAAGGTTATGTTGTGATTGGTCGTGGTGATATTGGCATTAACTGCAACAGTATTACCTGCTTCCAATTTTAAAGACGTATTAAGGGTTAAATCATTATTAATAAAAATATCACGGGTTGCTTGTAAATAAACTTCGGATGCGGATAATGACGCCAAGGTGACAGGATCAATGGTTAAATCAACACCCGCATGGTCCGTATAAAGCTCATCTGCGGTTGGGGACGCATTATTACCTGTAGGGGCATCTCCACCTGCGGTGGCAATAATAATATCGCGCGGGTCAATTAAAATAACGCCCCGCTTAAAATTGGCCGCAGCATTTGTATAAAGTTGGGTAGAATATAACCCAACACTTTGCTCGCCAGAAACTTCTATAAACCCAGCATCGCCACCAATCAAACCACCAGACACATCAATGGCAGCTCCAGAATAAACAATGGCATTCTTATTGCTCTTTAAAATAACCTCTCCACCATGAGCGCTATCTACACCCGCCTTAGCAGATGTCAACGACCCTCTAGATGCAATGACAGAACCGCCATCACCTAACAATTCAACAACACCATTACGGCTCACTAAACTCTTCGCTTCAATCACCCCAGCATTATTCACCGCGTAGTCAAAAACATTATTTAATGTCTTTGCAGTCAAAATCACCTTACCAGCATCCGCCGTAATCGTACCGCTATTATCAATCGCCCCCTTCATTAATTGACCATTAGGACCAAAAACCTTATCCTTAACTGCCTCATCAATGGTCACCGCAATATCATTCGCATCATCTAAGCCAACCGTAATCTTTTCACCAGCCGCTAAAACAATTTTACCTAAATTAGCCACAATAGAACCTGCATTGCTGATGGCATTAGATAAAAGCACCGCATAACCGCCATTAATAATATTAACTTGGCCTTGATTAACAATGTAGGCCCCTGAACCATTTTGAGTAAAATGATAATTACCAGCTAGGAAATCCTGGTTTGAAATACCTAAGGTTGAGGCCACCAACCCAGCTGTATCAACACGGGCATTAACACCAAAAAGAATACCATTAGGATTAACAACAAAAACACGGCCATTCGCAGAAAGCTTCCCTAATATTGCAGATGGGTCACCCCCAACAACCCTATTTAAGGCAATTGCTGAACTTGATGGCTGAATAAAGGAAACGCTTTCCGGTTGAGCAATAGAAAAACTATCATAATTAACAATCAAACGCTCCGAAACAGTATTAACCGTTAATTGATTAGGGATGGCACGGTCAAAACTAGCAGAACCAGCAATAATTTCTTCACCTTGAGGCAAGGCCAGGACAGGGCTTGTTTGTAATAAACATAAACCAGCAATGGCTATCCAGGAAAAAATCTTATTTTTACGTAAGTTATTTAATTCCATATAGTTTTATCTCTAAATAAGCCAGCTGGTTAAAAAAATAAGATTAACGTATAATCTTAGGAAACGCTTGCAAGTATATACGGTAAAATCAGCCTTGTCAACCCAAGCAACCCAAAAAAACTAAAAATCTTTGCTCACCGCAACCCAGGTATGCTGATTATGACCATCTAAGGGCCTGCCATTGACCGGCCAAGCAAAATCTAGGCGAAAGACCAAACTTTCAGGCAAGGTTAAACGTAAACCACAGCCTAAACTATCCAAGGTTTTATCCTTTAATTCACCAGCTTGAGGATTACGTAAACGCACATGCCCCCAATCATAAAACGCGGCTAAACGCAGCGCATCATAAAGTTTGGCCTTAGACAAAGGAAACTGCACTGTTGGTGGAATCCCATAAAAAGGGACGGTTAGCTCAGCCGTTGCGCTTTGGCCATCATCACCCACTGCTTCACCTGAAGCAAAGCCGCGCACATTAGAAATCCCACCTAACTGATACTGCTCAGATGAGGGTAAGATTGAGCCTGCAAACTGAGCCTGGCCTTTTAATAATAAGGTCATTTTTAACGGAAGTTGCTGCAAACGCAATAAATCAAGTTTGTCTTTCACAAATTCACCGCCAGCGCCAACCCTGGTTGAACGCACATCTGTCGCATCCATCCCACCCATAATATCAGGTATCCCATAAGAAATTTCATCACTGATGATATTACGGCCGCCAAAAGCATCCGCATAATCAAGCGTCACCCCAAGCTTAGGAACACGCAGGCGATCACGGCTTGTCTCAACCCCAAGCTGAAAATTAAAAACATCCTTATAATCAAAACCAGCTGAAGCCACGACCTTTAAATCTTCCGTATTAACCATGGTGTGATTCGTAAAAAAACTATAGATAGACGACTTACCACGAGCTAATAAATCTTTAAATTCTTCACCAATGCTTAATTGATTACGAGCTGCGTAAAAACCGATATCTGTGCTTTTTGTTACTGGCAATAAATAACGGAATGACGTTAACCGATAGGCATTTGCTTCCGCAGCCTGATATTGGAAGGTTAACATATCATCAAAACCCAAGAAATTATTATGGGTCACCGTACCGGTATAACGGTTCTTACCAACATAACGCGACGCATAATTATCATAAGAAAGGCCAACATGAATAGGCAAACGGTCCTTTACATCAAGCACCACATCCGTTTGGCCAGGCTCCTGGCCTGGAGTGATCGTGGTTTTGACATTGCGATCCGGGAATTGGTTGATATAACTTAAATCGCCACGCAATTTATTGTAATTAAACGGTTGCCCTTTTTTTAGGCTAATGCGTTTAATAAAAATATTTTTGCGGAAATACCGATTACCACGCACCTGCAAATCACCCATGGATCCCTGCACCACTTGCAGGCTTAAGATATTATTACTGACTTGTTGCGGCGGTAAAACTGCACGGGTTGTAATAAAACCTTTTTGGCGGTACGCATCTGTCAGCAATTCCGCCACCTTTTGCATATCTCTTAATGACAATGCCTTGCCTTCAGGGGCTGCAGTAATTTGGCGCAATTCATTTTCAGCTAAAAGCGTATTACCCGTTA
>CAYNTZ010000039.1:0-13363 GCA_964400365.1 uncultured Planctomycetales bacterium
TCGGCGGAACAGCGATTTGCTACTTGCTTAAAGAATACCAATTCATTAAATTGCCCCAAGAAATTTATTATATTGACCGCCTGCCGGTCTTAGTCCAGGCATCCGATGTGGGCTTAATCGTTGGTGCGGCCATGATTATTACCTACGTAGCCACCATTTATCCAGCCTTGAAAGCGGCTAATTTACAGCCAGTCGAGGCATTAAGGTATGAATAATGCTGATTGAATCCATCAATATCCATAAGTCTTACGCCCAGGCGGATAGTCCCTTGCGTATTCTAAAAGGCATTGATTTAACGATTGGTAGTGGTGAGGTGGTGGCGATTATCGGCCCCTCCGGTGCGGGTAAATCGACGCTGATGCATATCCTAGGCGGGTTGGACGCGCCCAATGAAGGTAAGGTTATCTTTGCTGGCCAAGACCTATATGCCTTATCAGATGCGGGACGGGCACAGCTGCGTAATACGGAAATGGGATTTGTTTTCCAGTCTTATCACTTGCTTCCCGAGTTGACGGCGTTGGAGAATGTGGTCTTGCCGGCCATGATAAAAGAAAATTCAAGAAAGACGAGCGCAATTGAAATTCGCGGGGTAAAATTGCTTGAGCAATTTGGGTTGGGTGCCCGCGTGTCGCACCGGCCTAACCAGCTTTCTGGCGGTGAGCAGCAGCGGGTGGCCATCGCGCGGGCGTTGGTGAATAACCCTAAAGTCGTTTTTTGTGATGAGCCGACAGGGAATCTTGATTCAGCGTCGGGTGCTGCGGTGATGGACACCTTGGTGAAGTTAAACGTGACTCATGGGGTGACGGTGATTATTGTTACCCATGATGAACGTATCGCCCGGCGGACAGGGCGTACGGTTCAAATGAAGGATGGATTGTTAGAACCTGCGTTGGCAGGGCTTTAAAAGAAAGGTTTATATGAAGATTTATTTCAATGGAAAATTAGTGAATAAAGAAGAAGCCAGGGTGTCGGTGTTCGACCATGGTTTTCTTTATGGCGATGGCGCCTTTGAAGGTATTCGCTCTTACGGTGGACGGGTGTTTCGTTTAAATGAGCACATCGACCGCCTTTATGAAACCATGCATACGCTGATGATTGACCCGCGTTTAACCAAGAAACAAATGACTCAGGCGGTGGTGGATACCTTAAAAGCTAATAAGATTAAGGATGGCTATGTGCGCCTCATTGTCAGCCGCGGCGACGGGGATCTAGGTTTAGACCCGCGTAAGTGTTATGGGCGCCCTAATGTGATTGTCATTGCCGATAAGATCGCTTTGTATCCAGCTGAGCTTTACAGCAAGGGGATGGAAATTATTACAGTGGCGACTTGTAAGAATAATCCTAACGCGCTTAATCCCCAATTAAAGTCGCTTAATTACTTGAACAATATCTTAGCTAAGATGGAAGCGTCTTTAAGCGGGTACAATGAAGCCATTATGCTGCAGGAAAACGGCTATATCGGCGAGTGTACGGGGGATAATGTGTTTATGTATAAGAACGGGGTGTTATCAACGCCGCATTTGGGTCGTTTAAAGGGAATAACCGCAGACGCCATCCTGCAGTTGGCGGTGAAGATGAAAATAACAATTTTTGAGGGTGATATTACCCGCCATGAATTATATAATGCTTCAGAATGCTTCCTGACCGGGACAGCGGCAGAAATTATCCCCGTAGTCAAGGTGGATGGCCGTTTCATTGGTGATGGTAAGCCTGGGGCGGTGACAAAGAAATTGCTGGATGCCTTCCATCGCTTAACCAAGGTGGATGGCGTTAAATACAGCTTGTAAGGGTTCGCTATGCAATGTGATATTTGTGCAAAAAAGAAAGCCACGGTGCATTTAACCGAAATTGTTGATGAGCAGATGTCGGAGATGCACTTGTGTGAAGAGTGTGCCCGCCAAAAGAGTGCCCAGATGGAGCAGCAGTTTGGCTTGTCAGACCTTTTAGCTGGGTTGACAGAAATCGGTAAGCCGGTTACGACGGCCAAGGATGCGCAAAAAAGCGAATTGACGTGTGCTGGCTGTGGCTTGGTATACGAGGATTTCCGTAAATTCGGTCGGCTTGGTTGTGGAGAGTGTTACGTGTCTTTTAAGGAACATTTGGCAGGTCTTTTGAAGAAAATTCATGGGTCCAATAAGCATTTAGGTAAGGCACCCGATGGACATGATCCGGCTCCTTTGCCTGAGTTAGTTGAAGAAACGCCGCAGGCTATTGAGTCAGCCAATATTGATGATTTAAAGCAGCAATTGCATATGGCGATTCAAGCGGAAGATTTTGAGAAGGCTGCGTTTTTACGCGATAAGATCCGTGGTCTAGAAAAGAAATAGGGTTAGGTTTATGAAAATCGATGAATTATTAAACCATACAGGCGAGTGGCTGCGGGGAACAGGGCCTTCCGCGAATATCGTTATGAGTTCGCGGGTGCGGTTGGCGCGCAATTTCAGCCAATGGCCGTTTCCAAACAGGGCTAATAAAAAAGATTTAGAAACAGTCTTGGCTGCCGTTGATAAGGTGATGGCTAATATTAATTTGTTTAAAGGGGCCACCCTTTTCCGGATGACCCAGATTGACCAGGTTGACCGCCAAATGCTGGTTGAGCGCCATTTGATGAGCCATGAGCATGCGTCAAACCCGGAAGGCAAGGGGTTGATTGTTTCTGCCGAGGAAGTGATCTCGGTGATGATTAATGAAGAGGATCACCTGCGTATCCAGGTGATGCGTTCAGGGTTAAACTTGGTAGAAGCGTGGAACATTATTAACGCGATTGATGATGCCTTGGCGCAAGAGTTGGGGTATGCGTTTTTGCCCAGCTGGGGTTATTTGACGTCGTGCCCGACGAATACCGGGACTGCCATGCGTGGCAGCGTGATGATGCATTTGCCTGCCTTGGTGATGACCAAGCAGATTAATAAGGTGTTGGCCGCTATATCAAAGTTGTCCTTTGCCAGCCGTGGGTTTTATGGCGAAGGCACGCAGGCGTCGGGGAATTTTTATCAGATTTCAAATCAGGTGGCCTTAGGTCACAGTGAGGCGGATATCCTGCAAAATATCAATGGTCTTATCCGCCAGGTGATTGAGCAGGAAGAGCAGGCTCGCCAGGCGTTGCTGCTGCAGAATAAGCCCATGCTTGAAGATAAGATTTGCCGTTCATGGGGGCTTTTGAAGACGGCGCATATTATTTCAAGCCAGGAGGCAATTGAATTGTTTTCCATGGTGCGTTTAGGCATTGATATGGGTATAATGAAGCATGTGGACCATAAGGCGCTGAATGAATTGTTTATTATGATTCAGCCAGCACATCTCCAAAAGGTTGAAGGTAAAAAATTAAACGCGTTTGAACGCGATACTAAACGGGCGGCTGTTGTCCGCCAGAAGTTAGGGGGCAAAAATGTTCAATAGATTTACGGAGCGCGCGCGCAAGGTCATTGTGTTCGCCAAGGAAGAAGCTCGTCGGTTTAATCATGATTATATCGGCACGGAACATTTGTTGTTAGGGTTGATCCGTGAAGGCGAAGGGGTTGCCGCCGCTGTGTTACAAAAATTGGGGTTAGATTTAGAGACCATTCGTTTAGAGGTGGAAAAATTGGTTCAAGCCGGCCCACAGACCCAGGTCGTCGGGGATATTCCATTTACGCCGCGTTCTAAGAAGGCGTTGGAATTGTCTGCCGAAGAAGCTCGTGCGTTAGGCCATAATTATATTGGTACTGAGCATCTCTTGTTAGGGTTGGTCAAGGAAGGCGAAGGCATGGCCTATCGCGTCTTATTAAATTTGGGCTTGGATTTAGGGAAATTACGCAACGAAGTGATGGAATTATTAGGTTCAGGCATTCCTGGTTATGGCCAGCAAGGCGGGCAAGCCGCACCAGAGCCGGCTAAGGGGGGTAAAACGCCGGCGATTGATGCCTATGGGCGTAACTTAAATAAATTAGCTAAGGACGGCAAGATAGATCCGGTGATTGGCCGCAAGAATGAAATCGAACGCGTGATCCAAATACTTTCCCGTCGGACAAAAAATAATCCGGTGTTGTTGGGTGAGGCGGGTATCGGTAAGACGGCGATTGTTGAAGGTTTGGCTCAGCAAATTGTCAACGGCGAAGTGCCGGAGATCTTGCGTGAGAAGACCATTGTGGTGTTGGATTTGGCTATGATGATTGCGGGGACCAAGTACCGCGGCCAATTCGAAGAGCGAATTAAAGCGGTGATGGATGAATTAAAACGTTCGGGCAAGATTGTCTTATTTATTGATGAAATCCACACGCTCGTCGGTGCAGGTGCAGCCGAAGGGGCGATTGATGCGGCAAATATCCTAAAGCCAGCCTTGGCGCGTGGTGAGATCCAATGCATTGGGGCAACAACACTTGATGAATACCGCAAGAATATCGAGAAGGACGCGGCCTTGGAGCGTCGTTTCCAAACCATCATGGTTGATCCGCCTTCAGTTGAAGAAACCATTCAAATCTTAAAGGGCCTGCGTGATAAATATGAAGCGCATCACCGGGTGAAGTTTTCCGATGAGGCTTTGGAAGCTTCCGCCAGGCTTTCTGACCGTTATATTTCCAATCGTTTCTTGCCGGATAAGGCCGTTGATATTATCGACGAGGCTGGGGCCAAGGCACGTTTACAGGCCATGGTTGTGCCTAATGGGATTAAGGAATTGGAAGACTCAATTGAGCAATTAAAGAAGGAAAAAGAATCCTATATTAAGATTCAGGATTTTGAACGCGCGGCTAAGATGCGCGACCAGGAGCGCGAAGTGCGTGAAGAGTTGGAGCGCAAGCGTGCTGAATGGGTGCAAAAGCGTGACGATGTGTCCTTAACCATTACTGAGGAGGACATCGCCCGCGTTATTTCGCAATGGACGCGCATTCCCTTGATTCGTTTGGAGCAGAAAGAAAGTGAACGCTTGCTTAAGATGGAAGATCAGATGAAGAAATCGGTGATCGGCCAGGATGAGGCTGTGTCAGCCATTGCCCGCGCTGCCCGTCGTTCACGCGCAGGCATTAAGGATCCCCGTCGTCCAATTGGTTCCTTTATTTTCCTAGGGCCAACCGGTGTTGGTAAGACGTTGTTGGCGCGTATCCTTTCTGAATTTATTTTTGGTGATGAGAAGGCATTAATCCAGATTGATATGTCGGAATACATGGATAAATTCAATGTGTCCCGCTTAATTGGTGCGCCTCCTGGTTACGTTGGTTATGAAGAAGGTGGGCAGTTGACCGAAAAGGTGCGCCGCCGTCCGTATTCTGTTATCCTGCTGGATGAAATTGAAAAAGCGCATCCGGATGTTTTTAACTTGCTCTTACAGGTTTTCGAGGACGGACAATTAACAGACTCCTTAGGCAGAAAAATTGATTTTCGCAACACCATTATCATCATGACCTCTAACGTTGGGGCAGAAACAATCCGTAATGCTGGTTCCTTGGGATTTGTGGCGCAAAAGGAAGACACGTCCTATAACGCGATTAGGGAGCGTTTGCTTGGTGAGGTTAAGAAGGCCTTCAAGCCGGAATTCTTAAACCGTATTGACGATATTATTGTCTTTAGGCCATTGGCCCGTGAGCATTTGCAGGAAATCATTAAGCTTGAGGTGGAGCGCGTTGTTGAGCGTTTGAAAGGGCGCGGCATTGAAATTCAATTGTCACCTGAAGCGATGGAATTCTTGATGGAAAAAGGTTATGACCCTGTCTACGGGGCCAGGCCTTTAAAGAGGACAATCCAACGTTATATTGAAGATACCTTGTCTGAAGAAATTATTGCTGGGCGTTTCAAGGAAGGTTCAAAGGTATCAGTTGTCCGTAAAGATGATGCACTGGTGTTTGCTTAAAAACTATGCAACAACTTGTAATCAAAGCCGGTTCGTTTGCTAATGGCTGGGTGCGTTATTTGGGCCAGTTGTATTTGCTATGGTCGCAAACAATCACCTGGGCCGTGACGCCTCCTTTTAAAGGGTGGCGTTATTTGATCCAGGCCCAGCGCATTGGCCCGGGGAGTTTTATCATATCCGGGCTGGTGGCTTTTTTTGTAGGGATGATCATTTCCTTGCAGATGGCCTATCAAATGATGCAGTTATCCGCCGAGATGTATATCCCCAACATTGTTGCCGTTGCCTTGACGCGTGAACTGGTGCCGGTGTTGACAGCTTTGATCGTGGCTGGCCGTATTGGGGCTGGTATTGCCGCGGAAATCGGTTCCATGGTGGTGTCCGAGCAGGTGGATGCGCTAAAGGCTTTTGCAGTCAATCCCGTCAAATATTTAGTTGTCCCGCGTTTCCTGGCCTTAATCCTGATGCTACCGGTGTTGACCATCCTTTCTGATATTATCGGGATTTGGGGCGGCTATGTCATTTGCGTCAGCAAGCTGCACATTAATCATGAGATGTTTTGGAAAATGGTTTTTCAGGCGCTGTCGATGAAGGACATTGTTACGGGTTTGATTAAGACGCTTTTCTTTGGCATGATTATTGCCATTGTCGGCTGTCACCAGGGCTTATCGGTCCGCGGCGGTGCGGATGGCGTCGGCAAGGCGACTACTACGGCGGTGGTGCGTTCATTTATTTTAATCATCATGACGGATTGTTTTATTACCTTTGTGTTTTACTTCTTACTTAACGTTTGAGAAACCTATGATTGAAATCCATAATTTGTATAAGGCTTTTGGTTCGCAGATGATCTTGAATAACTTGAGCCTTACTGTCCGTCGGGGAGAGACCAAGGCGATCATTGGGCGTTCCGGGGTTGGTAAAAGCGTTCTCTTAAAGAATATCGTTGGGCTTATCCGACCAGACAGTGGTTCAATCAAGATTAATGGCGTTGAATTGACCAACCTTAATGAGAAGGACTATAACAGGATTCGCATGGAAATCGGCTTGGTTTTCCAAGGCGGGGCCTTATTTGATTCGATGAGTGTTGGTGAAAATGTAGCCTTTGTGTTAAATGAATTCATGAACCTAGATAAGCGTACGGTGCGCGATAAGGTGCATGATGCGTTGGCGATGGTGGGTTTAAAGGATGTGGAAGGGATGATGCCTTCCCAATTATCCGGCGGGATGCGTAAGCGCGTGTCCTTGGCGCGCGTCTTGTGCATGGAGCCGCAGATCATTCTCTATGATGAGCCGACTTCCGAGGTTGACCCAATTACAGCTGCGGCGATTAATCATTTGATTGTGGAATTGCGCGATAAGCTTAAAGTGACATCCATCGTGGTGACGCATGACATGAACTCCGCCTATCAAATTGCGGATTCGATTGCGATGTTTTATCGTGGGCAGGTCATTGCGGATGGCAGCCCCGAACAAATACGAAATTCAAGGCACCCAGTGGTTAGTCAATTCATCAAGGGAGAAGCCCACGGGCCCATTACTGACGATGAAAGTTTGATATTTGGGCATGTTAAATAACCAGGAGATTTCCTATGTCTAGAGAATCTGCGTTAGAGTTAAAGGTTGGGTCATTTGTCTTGGTAGCGGTGTGCGTGTTGACATTTTTTGTGGCCTCGATCAGTGATTTTTCTGTCTTTGAAAAAGGCAAGCGGATGGAGGCGATTTTTGTTTTTGCTAACGGTTTGCGTGATGCGGCGCCGGTGCGTTTATCGTGTGTAGAGGCGGGGGTGGTTAAGCATCTTGACGTTTTCGTTGATGACAAGGATGGCCAGAAAACCAAGGTGCGGGTTATCTTTTGGTTAAAGCAAGGTAAGGAAGTCCCTGTTGATTCAACAATCACGATTAATCAATTAGGCCTTTTGGGTGAGAAGTATATCGAGATTATCCCTGGGGTATCCCAGGAATTTTTAAAAGAAGGGGCTGTCTTAATCGGGCGCGACCCAGTGCCAATGGAAAAAATCACCGAGCAGGTCAGCTTAATAACGACAAAGCTGGAAACGACCATTGACGGGATTAACAACGGTATTTTGACGGCAAAAAATAAGCAATCGATTGAAGACGGCCTGGAAGGGTTTGGGGTGTTGGGCAAGAACCTGAAAGAAGGCCGGGGGACGATCGGTAAATTGTTAAACGATGAATCCATCTATCAAAATTTAGAAGAACTTACCGTTGATTTAAAATCCAATCCCTGGAAGTTGCTTTATAAACCTAGAAAATAGTGCATGTCTAAATCAAAGACAGTCTTTGTTTGTCAAGAGTGCGGTTCCCAAGCCCCGCGCTGGGTTGGTAAATGCCCTAATTGTGACGCGTGGAACTCCTATGTGGAAGAGTCCCAGGTAAGGGTTGATGATTCCCAGAAGATGCGGGTTAAGTTGGCAGCGGCTTCAAGTGTTGCGCCGGTGCTGTTAAAAGATGTGGATATTTTGCAAGAGAAGCGTTTTTTGACGGCGATTGGTGAATTTGACCGGGTGTTGGGCGGCGGGGTGGTGCCAGGCTCGGTGACCTTAATTGGCGGGGATCCGGGCATTGGTAAGTCAACAATCATTTTGCAAGCTGCTTGCGCCTTATCAAGGGCAGGTTTAAAAGTCTTATATATCAGCGGTGAAGAATCGGTTAAGCAGGCTAAAATGCGGGCTGACCGGGTGGCGAAATCAGCTGATGCCAATTTATATATTGTTAACGAGATCGATGTGCAGTCGATTGTCGGGTTTATTCATGAGCTGTCTCCTGATGTGGTGATTGTTGATTCAATTCAGGTGGTTCATTTAAGTGAGTTGACCTCGTCCCCTGGTTCTGTGGGGCAGGTGCGGGAATCAGCGGCGGTGTTGACCCAGGTGGCTAAGTCCAGGGGATTAGCGCTGTTTTTAATTGGCCATGTGACAAAGGAGGGGATGATTGCAGGGCCTCGCGTCTTGGAGCATATGGTTGATACTGTTTTGTATTTCGAAGGCGAGCGTTATTCGCAGTATAGGGTATTGCGGGCGAATAAGAACCGTTTTGGTTCGACCAATGAAATAGGTGTTTTTGAAATGACGGCGGCGGGTTTGGAAGAAGTGGCTAATCCGTCGGAGATATTCTTATCGGAGAGGCCGCATGACTCCTCAGGTTCGGTGGTGGTTCCTATTTTAGAGGGGACCAGGCCATTTTTGGTTGAGGTGCAGGGCTTGGTGAGCCGTTCGGCTTTTGGGATGGTGCGTCAGAAAGCGCAGGGTTTTGATGCCAACCGGTTGGCCTTGCTGGTGGCGGTGCTGGAGAAGCGGCTAGGTTTAAACTTGGCGGATAAGGATATCTTTTTGAATGTTGTCGGCGGGGTAAGGGTGGTTGACCCTTCAGCTGACCTAGGGGTGTGTTTAGCGGTGGCCTCAGCCTTATTGGATAAGCCGGTGCCGGCTGACGTGGTGATTTTAGGCGAGGTGGGGTTATCGTCAGAGGTGCGCTCGGTATCGCAAATTGCTTCGCGTATTAATGAGGCGGAGAAAATGGGTTTTAAGCGATGTATTATGCCTAAGAATAATTTGAAGGGTAAGGGGGAGTATAAGCCCAAAAGCATTAAGTTAATACCCGTTGAGACGGTACGGCAGGCGTTGGATAAATTATAAGCGTAATATTAGGAGATTATTCATGACATTATTATTCATTCGGTTATTATTTTTGATTTTAAGCGGCATCGTTGGTTATCAAATCGGGGTAATTGGTTTTGACCCAATATTGGGAACCTTATGGGGTGTTGCGGGTGCGGCGTGTTTAATTACGGTTGAATTAACCCTGCGTCAGGTTTCCGTCCGGGGTTTGTCGAGCATGGTCTTTGGGCTTTTGCTTGGTATTTTCATGGCTAACCTGGTTTCCGATATCCTTTCGTTATTGCCCTTAGGTGATGTGTTTAAGCCTATCTTGCGCGTAGTCTTGACCTTAGTTTTTTCTTATTTAGGCACGGTGATGGCGTTGCGGGGCAAGGATGAATTTAACTTGATTATTCCATATGTTCGCTTCAAGCGCCAGGATGTGAAGGATGGGGTTATCCTTCTTGATACCAGCGCCATCATTGACGGGCGGGTCAGTGATATTTTTAAGACAGGTTTTTTAGGGGGACGTTTAGTAGCGCCTCGTTTTGTGCTGCATGAGTTACAGCGCCTGGCTGATTCTGATGATGATACTAAGCGTCAGCGTGGCCGTCGGGGTTTGGAAATATTAAAGAATATGCAGAAAGACACTGCGGCTGATGTGCGTATCCATGAAGACGATTTGTTAGGACCGGAAGCGGTTGATTTAAAGTTAGTCAAGTTAGCTAAGTTAATGGATGCCCGCATTTGCACTACGGATTTTAACTTAAGCCGGATGGCTTCTATCCAGGGCATTGAGATGTTGAATATTAACGACCTGCTTAACGCGGTTAAGCCGATGGTTTTTACCGGTGAAGAAATGGAAATCCGGCTGCTTAAGGAAGGCAAGGATCCCAATCAGGCTGTTGGTTATTTGGATGACGGCACCATGGTTGTGGTGGCTGATGGCCGCAAGGCCTTGGGGCAGACAGTGAAGGTATATATTACGTCAGCTTTACAGACGCAGGCTGGCCGGATGATTTTTGCGAAGATGGAAAAATGAAAACCCAAGTGATCATTGTTGCCGGTGGTTTAGGGACGCGGTTTAAATCAGCGTTGCCTAAGTCCTTGGTGCGCCTAAATAGTAAGCCTTTATTAGCGCATTCATTGGCGGTATTTAATGGGCATCAAGGCATTGATAGCATTGTCTTGGTGGGGGCAAAGGATTATTTAGTCAAGTTTCAAGAAATAGCGGCAGCCTACTATAAGGTGAAGGTCTTAGTGGCCGGAGGGGCTACTCGGGCGCAATCGGTGCAGTGCGGGTTGGCGTGTTTAGATGAAGATGTTGAATTAGTTTTAGTGCATGATGCGGCCCGCCCTTTGGTGGATAAGGAGATAATTGACCGCATGCTTGATGCACTTAAGAGGGATAAGGCAGTCATTGCGGCGGTACCGGTTAAGGCTACGGTTAAGCAGGTTAATGCTAAGGGTGAAATTGTTGCAACGCCTCCTCGGGATTTGTTGTGGGAAGCACAGACGCCCCAAGGTTTTTATAAAAACATTTTATTAAAAGCGCATGCGAAGAGATTTAAAGGTGAAGCGACTGATGATGCGATGCTGGTTGAGGCGATGGGGGTTAAGGTTAAGGTGGTGATGGGTGATTACCGTAATATTAAGGTGACCACGCCGGAAGATTTAAAAATAGCTAAGGGATTAATATGAGTGTTCGCGTAGGTTTTGGTTACGATGTGCATAAATTAGTCAAGGGGCGCAAGTTGATGCTAGGCGGCATTGAGGTGCCATACACCCATGGGCTCGACGGTCATTCGGATGCGGATGTGGTTTTGCACGCGATTTGCGATGCTATTTTAGGGGCAGCTGGTTTGGGTGATATTGGTGAACATTTTCCTAATACTGACCCGAAGTATAAGAATATTTCGAGTTCGCTATTGTTAAAGCAGGCTAATCAGGAAGCTAATGACAAAGGCTGGGTCGTTGAAAATGTGGATGTGATGATTTTAGCTGAGTCGCCAAAATTACAAGAGTATAAGCCCAAGATGCGGTTTCATATTGCTTTTGAATTAGCCGTTGATGAGGCGCAGGTCAATATTAAAGCAGGCACCAACGAAGGTTTAGGTGCCATCGGCAAAAAAGAAGGCATCGCCGCCTACGCGGTGGTGCTATTACGGGGACACAATACTTAATTCAAATTTATCAGGGAAAACAGTGCTTGAATTAAGTATTGTGTCCCCATCATTTAAACGGAGCGTTTCATGATTATTATTCTCATACTTGTTGTTATTTTTATGGCCATCTATATCGTCTTTGCTGACGATATCCGCACCGTCAAGGAGCGTGACCCGGCGGCTAAGAGCGTTATTGAAGTGCTTTTGCTTTATCCGGGATTGCACGCCCAGGTGTTTTACCGCATGGCCAATGCCTTATGGAAGATGAAGGTGCCGATCCTGCCGCGCTGGTTATCGCAATTAGGCCGTTTCTGGACGGGTGTTGAAATTCATCCAGGAGCCACCATTGGGCGGAATTTATTTATTGATCACGGCATGGGTGTGGTGGTGGGTGAAACTGCCATCATTGGGGATAATGTGCTTTTGTATCAAGGTGTGACCTTAGGCGGGACAGGTAAGGAAACCGGCAAGCGTCATCCAACCATTGGTAATGGGGTGGTGGTAGGCGCTGGAGCTAAGGTTTTAGGCAATATCACTATAGGTGATAATTCTTATATTGGTGCCAACGCGGTAGTGATTAAAAGTGTGCCGCCAAACTCTACAGTGGTAGGTATCCCAGGCCGCATCACCAAACAAGAAGGTCAGCGCTTGGATGCTGAATTAGATCACACCCACGTCAATGACCCAGTCATGGAAAACATGGCAAAACTTTTGGGCCGTATCAAAACCTTGGAAGCCAAAACCGGCTGCGAAGCCCCTAAGGGGGACAAGGATAGCGACTACGCCATTTAGCCTGAAATAAGGTTTTAAATCGGTGCGTGTAGAGCGTATTTTATAATATATTTATAATAAGTTTGTAAGTCATTCTACAGCAACGCTTACAGCGCATCCATTTATTGGCGCTTCCTTAGGGCAGATGGTATACTTGCCCTATGTTTTCCCACAAGGTGATTAGGGTTCTATTAGCCGCGATGTTGGCGCTTTTGTCTGTTTCTGCGCCCGCGCCGCTTTATGCCCAGAGCAACTTTTTAGATCTCCCTAAACCCGGTACCATGGTGGATTTATCCAAAAGCTATGCGCCGGTTTTATTAAAAGGCATTACGCTAGACCCCGCTAATCCGCTACGTTTTGAATTCCTTCTAGATCAAGGTGATCAAACTCTTGAGAAAAGCGAAGCTGAACGCCTCATCAAATATTTCCTCACCTGCCTAACCCTGCCTGAAGAAGATTTATGGGTGAATTTGTCACCTTATGAAAAAGACCGCATGATTGAAGCCAATTTTGGTGCCACCATGTTGGGCCGCGATATGCTGGCCCAAGATTATGTCTTAAAACAATTAACTGCCTCATTGATCTATCCCGAGAAAGAATTAGGTAAGGAATTTTGGAGCAGGGTATATGCCAAGGCCAAAGAAAAATACGGTGATGTAAATATTCCGGTGAATACTTTTAACAAGGTGTGGATTCTAGCTGACCAAGCACGCGTCTTTGCCAACGGCGACAAAGCCTTTATCCTCGATGCCAAGATGAAGGTGATGCTGGAAGAAGATTATTTAGCAAAAGAAAAGAATGAGGCGACAATCAGGGGAACAAACCTGATGCCAAATGATGTCAGCCAAATCGTTCGCGACATCATCCTCCCCGAACTCGAAAAAGAAATCAACACCGGCACCCATTTTGCCCCCCTGCGTCAAATGTACCACGCCTTTGTCCTGGCCAGCTGGTATAAAAAGAACTTAAAACAGTCCATCGTCAATCAA
>CAYNTZ010000040.1:0-13344 GCA_964400365.1 uncultured Planctomycetales bacterium
GCAAATTCCACCTCCACCTCAACACCAAATAAACTCCCCAAACTCCCCCAAGCCCCTTTTAAAATATCCAGCTCACTGCCCTGGGTGTCGATCTTGATAAAATCAATGTCCTTGAATCCCGCGGAAGCAACCGCCTCATCCAAGGTCTTCACCTTTTCCTTAGGGAAATTAATTTCTTTCACAATGCTGTAACGTTCGGCTTGAGGAAAATCTCTTAAGCAATGCGCGTTGGGCTGATACAGCGACGACTTGCCGCTGTCACGCGAAATATAGAAACGCAATTCTTGAGAGGAATGATAGAGGGCATAGGGCAGGTAGGTGATTTGGTCGGTTGATTTAACCTTGGCAAACTCACGTTCATCGGGTTCAAAGGCTAGGATATGGCAATGCCCCTCTAGCTGTTTCCAATACGCGGACACCCCGCCCATGGCACCGATATCAATATAGATAAGTTGATTGGCCTTAGTGATCGGCGCACATACTTGATTGAAAAAAGATGTCATCGCTGTTTTACCTCTTCCATGATGGCCAACATATCATCAAAGACCGGACAAGCCTGACGGTCAAAAACCCCCTGCCCCCGTCCGATAAAATCAACCCCGGCTTCACGCGCCGAATTTAAGTCCCCTAAGCTATCCCCGATAAAAACAGCCTCGCGAGCTTGCAGGGCTTGCTTCGCTAAAATTTCCTTAATGGCCCAGGCCTTGCCAGCATCGACAGCATAAACCCCGTCAAAATAATCCCTAATCCCGCGGGCTTTTAAAATCGCCTCCAAATCCCCTGGCGGATTAATCGACACGATATACATGGGCCGCCGGCCTTTAAAATAATTTAAGAATTCTTCGGCCCCCTTAACCCATGGGCATTGACTGACAGCGTTGATGCAATACGCGGAAAATTCCTGGCTCAAGCGCTGTTGTTCTTGCACAGTATACGGCAACTTTAAAATCTGTTCATAAATATAACGAAACTTGTCAAAACGGATAATTGGCGTACGGCGGTGATACGCTAAGATTGCTTCCTTTTGCTTAGGAAATCCCGCAAAGACATATTCAAAAGCCTTATCCTTAATGGCATTAGAATCAACCAAGACTCCGTCGAAATCAAGCAGGATCAACTTATTCATTGGCCGCTTTGCTTAATCAAGGCCTGCATGCGCGCCGACCATTTCCATAAGATAAAAACATCCGACGCTAAGATCGTAAAGCTATATTGGCGCTCAATGGCTTCCTTGATGCGCGCGTCATCCGGTTCAATCAACTGATTGCCACAAGCCTTGCCCATCTTTTTAGCAGCCGCCACCACCCGCTGGCCAGCAGCCACGACGAGTGGATGATCAATTTGCCCAGGAATCTTAAGCGACCCGGAAATATCATAAGGACCCACCATCACCCCGTCTAAATACGAATTATCTAAAATAGCTTCGATCTGTTCAACTGCCCCAATGCTTTCAATCTGGGCAATAATAATCGAAGAGTCATTCCAAGTCTTGGCATAGGTATCAAAATCGAAACCATACCCTTGGGCGCGCCCCACCCCGAAACCGCGTTTACCAACAGGGGGATATTTCACCCAATCAACAATGGCGTTGACCTCCGCCGCAGACTCAACCATGGGCACAATAATCCCATCAGCGCCGGAATCTAAAAGGCGGCGGGCCATTTCCTTATTGTGCGAGGCAATGCGCGGCAGGCAACACACCCCAGCAGCTTGGGCAGAGGCAATAATGCGCTGGCACTGCTCCTGGCTGATGGTGCTGTGCTCAATATCAATGCCGATAAAGTCCACCCCGCTGCGGGCAAAGATTTCCGTAATGCCCGGATGCCCAAAGGATGTCCAGGCGCCAAAAACCTGTTGGCGTTTTTGTAATTTATTTTTTAACGCGGTGCGTGCGGCTAGGATGTCAGTCATGATTATTTGGCCTTAGCTGCATCATCTAAAAACATTTTGACAGTTTCCTTCGTATACGGATGCACAATCATGCTGTCAATAAAGGCAGGTTGCACCGTCACAATATGCGCGCCGGCATGCAGCCATTGGGTGATATTTAACACCTCACGGGTGGACGCGGCAATGATCTGGCCCTTTAATTTATACTGATCTAATAAATCTCTTAAAATTTTGATCTCGTTAACTGAATCATAACCCATATTATTGACGCGACCGCTTAAGATGGACACATAGGTGGCTCCAGCCATGGCCGCTAAGAAACACTGCTGGGCACTCATCATGGCGGTGACATTCACCCGAATATTATGTTTAGTTTCAAGCTCATGCACCACCCCTAAATTATCCAATTCCCCATTAGGACCGTGGATGGTGATCTTGACATTAATATTCTTAGCCCAGGAAGCAATATCCTTAGCTTGGGACAACATCCCCTCTTTGTCATTGGTGGTCACTTCACAGGACACTGGATAGGGATCAACTAATTTAGCAATCTCAACTAAACGCGCCTTTACCCCTACCATCCCACCGGTGACGCCTTCCTTTAACAAAATGGTAGGATTGGTGGTTACCCCGCGTATCAAACCCATGGCGTGATATTTCTTAACTTCTTCAATCCTGCTGCTGTCTAAAAAAATTGCCATTACTGCTCCTTATTCATTAACTTATTTAGCTACACTTAATGATTCCCATTTATTACTCATCTGCATGATGCGCGGTTCTGACACAATTAAATGCCAGACCACGGCCTGAAAACTCTCGGCGTGCGGGGTAATGGTGTCAGCGGAAATAGGCGGCACCACCACACAGGCATCGGCGATCTTGGCCGTATACCCTCCGTCGCGTCCCACCACCCCAATGATCTTAGCGCCCTGACCCTTAGCATAATCCAAGGCATAGACTAAATTAGCGCTGACATTTTTTTCCTTGCTGCCCCCGCCCACTGAAAAGATACAGACACAATCATCCGCCCTTAAGCGTGAACCCTTAAGCCAGGCAGCAAAGGTGGTTTCCCAGCCTTCGTCATTCGTGCGGGCGGTTAGTTCCGACACATTATCCGTCGGGGCATACGCTTCAAAGCCGCCGATCTTCCTGAAATCATTAACCGCGTGCGAGCAATTCCCCGCCGATCCGCCCACCCCTAGGAAAAACAAGCGCCCCTCGTTAGCACGCACCTTTAATAAGATCTGGATCATAGCCTCGACTTGAGATTGGTCTAAACTTTCAACAATCTGCACGGCTTCTTTAAAATAACGCTGGATATAGCTCACTAGATTCTCCTCACAAGAATTCGCCCATAAGAACTTAATAAATTTTCCTGCAAAAACCCGCTGAAATTACGGCGCACCTCTTCATTGGCATTAAGCGCCAGGTCACGGATAAACGCGGACACCTTTAACTGAGGATTTTCCCGTAACGCCGCGGCAATGATATCCAAATCTAAAACCCCAGGGGTGGAAAATTCCAAACATTCAAAACCATGACGGTTGATTAATTGGGTTAAGCCCTTCACACTAAAAACATTCAAGCGGTCAGGCGGGTAAATATTCTGCGCCTGGGCCCCCAACTCCTTGACATCCAGCCCCGACGCTAAAATAACTGTCATAAAGCACAGGCCGCCCTTATTGAGCATGGCCTTCACCTGGGATAATAAGGCATTGACATCGCTGGTATGATCTAAGACTTCAAACAAGGACACCACATCAGCGGGTTTAGACAATTGCGCCTCCCACCAAGGCTTGTCCACCACCTGAAGACCAGTTGACGGCACATGATCGGTATACGGGTAGATGGTTGTTTTTAAGGCGAAGGGTGCGACAGCCATGGCCTCGGCATAACGCCGCTGGCTGGTATGCACATCCACCCAATGGGACGCTTGAGGTAGATGCTCGGCAATAGAATCCAGGATCCACTCAAAACGCGGCTTAATAATCTTGGCCTTGCGCTCACTGCGGCTGTTTTCGGATAATTGATTGCGCCAAAATACCTTGGATGGGGCTTGGCGGTAAAAGGACGCAATGGCTTTATCCGATGGGCGCGACGCGATATACAAGCTTTGGCAATCCGCGCATTCCTGATAGCTTAATCCGAATTTTTCAAAATGACTACTTGAACGCGTCGAGGCACAGGCCGGGCAGGACACCGCTGTTAAGGGCGACTTGGCCAATAACTGCGCCACATCGCCTTGCAGCAGCCTAATATATTCAGCCAATAAATTAGACGGCTTTAAATCCGCCTGATGGTATTCATCATTGACGACAATGTTCTTCATGGCCTGCCTCGTTACGGTTTAAAAGACCTGCATCCACATACGCTTTTTCAATAATCTGCATCACGGCTAAGGCATCATCCGCCGAGGCTAGGCTCACTGGCTTATCCTCACGGATGCAGCGCACAAATTCTTCCACCTCTAAGTCCCAGGACTGATCGCGGTCAAAATAAGTGATTTCCTCCGACGGATTACCCACGGCATGCGCCTCATCTTCAAACTGACGGCGGGCCACAATCAACTGCTCCCGGCCATAGGAACCAGTCTTAGACAATAACCCTTCCACCACCACATAGCCGCCCTCCAAGGTGATATCAATGCGGAAGGTGTGTTTCCAGAAAGTCGCCGAGGAATGCAACATGGCATCAACACCCTGCTTGCCCTTTAGGATCACATAGGCATTGTCTTCCACGTCGAGATTCCAAAAAGCCTTGTTGGCAAAGCAGCGTATATCGGTAAAATCACCGGAAAAATGACGGAATAAATCTAGCATGTGAATGCCTTGATCCAGCAGAATACCACCGCCTGAAACATTCTTGTCATTACGCCATGATTGCTTGAATTTAACGCCGCCTGATTTGCCATAAAGGCCGCGCAAATTAATGATGCGTCCCATGCGTCCGCTGTCAATAATCACCTTGGCCTTAATAATGCCCGGATGCCAGCGGTGATTAAAACCAAACATCAGTTTCAAACCCGGCTTTTGGGCCTTATGAATGGCCTGGATATCCGCCACATTGCGGCCCGGCGGTTTTTCACAAAAGACATGGATGCCCTTTTTTAAAGCTTTAATACAGATCTCCGGTGAAAATACATTAGGGGTACAGACAAAGGCAATGTCCGGTTGAGCCTCAAGAGCCGCATCAACGGTATCAAAATGGCGGTACTGCGGCAGGCGGGCCTTAACCGCTGGATTGCTGTCGCAAATGCCAAGCAGCTCCAAACCTTCGGTCCGCTCCACTACGGCCCTGCGGATTTCTCCCATATAGCCGTAGCCAATAATCACACATTTAAGGGTTGTAGGCATTTGATTGTCCATCGATATCAATCTTACTTAAATGACACAATACTAAGGGGTTTCACTCCTAAAATACCTTAAAAAAGTTTGTTCATTTTAGCCTAATTCATCCATAGGGTCAAACGTAATTTCTAGACATCGCATTTGGCAAAATACAGCTTTTCTTTAGATGCTGGCAATCATATAATGTACCAATGCTTTTTAATTCCCTCAATTTCATGTATTTTTTTCCCATTGTCTTTTGCCTTTATCTTTTCCTGCAGCATAAATGGCAAAATCGCATGCTGGTGCTGGCCAGCTGCCTTTTCTATGCCACCTGGAGCTGGAAATTCCTCCTAGTCCTCTTTGCCTCCATCAGCGTGGATTTTGTATGTGCCAAATATATTGACCGCCTTAAAGATAAGCCCCATCAACGACGGCTGCTGTTATGGATCAGCATCATGGTTAACTGCACCATCCTGGGATTTTTCAAATATGCCAACTTCTTTATTGATAATGCCCTGTGGCTATTAAAACAGCTGCACATCAGCAGCCCATCAGCGGAATTCTCCCTTCATATTATCCTGCCGCTAGGCATCTCCTTTTACACATTTGAAGCCATTAGTTATGTGGTTGATGTATACCGAGGCCAAACTAAACCAACAGCTAAATTCTGGGATTATCTACTCTTTGTCATTTATTTCCCTCATTTAATTGCCGGCCCCATCATGCGTGCCAAAAGTTTTATACCTCAAATCACCCAACCTAGAATTTTAAGCCTGGCAGCGTTCTATGAAGGCAGCCATTTATTTTTCTGGGGATTATTTGAAAAAATGTTTATCGCGGATAACCTGGCTAAACTGGTAAACCCCGTGTTTGCCGCCCCTCCCCCTTATGAAGGTGGTACGGTCTTGCTGGCCTTATATGCCTTTGCCTTTCAGATCTTCTGTGATTTCGACGGTTATTCAAACATGGCTCGGGGTTTAGGCAAATGCATGGGTTTTGATATTGCCATTAATTTCAATCTGCCCTATTTCGCCACCAATCCTCAGGATTTCTGGCGCCGCTGGCATATCACCCTCTCCTCGTGGCTCAAGGATTATATTTACATTCCCTTAGGAGGCAACAGGAAGGGCTTAATCAGTTTTAATTTAATGTTTACCATGTTGATCGGCGGTTTATGGCATGGGGCCGCGTGGCATTTCCTGCTATGGGGCATCTACCATGGCTTACTCTTAACCTTTTACCATCTTTATTTAAAACAGGCTAAGCCCTCACCCGTAATGAAACAAAAAGGCCTCATCGGTTTTCTTAAGATCATCCTGTTCTTTCATGTTATCCTCTTGGGCTGGCTGTTATTCCGCGCCCAATCAGTCACACAGATTACAGCCATGGCAACGGCCCTGTTTAGTAATTGTCAATTGATGCAGCAAGACCTGCTGCCCTGGATCAAATTTATCTTTATCATTTCCCCCCTGTTATTGGTTCAAATCGGCCAATGGAAATCAAAGAACTTAATGTTTATGTATCAATTGCCCCTATGGCCTAAGACTTTTTGTTATGCCTTAATGATATACTTGCTCTTGGGGTGGGGCGTCATGGACACCGTCGAGTTCCTTTACTTTCAATTTTAATTATACTAATGAGCTTACTTAAGAAAGTATTTAAAATAGGGTTAATCATTCTTTGGCTTGAGATTTTCTTAAGCATCGGCGGTTTTATTTTTGATTCCTGCCAAAGCATGGGCAATGAACTGCATCTGTGGATGCGCCCGGGCAGTTACAGGGCCTTGTGCGTAGGAGACTCCATGACCGGCTACGGACTCTACCCACAGCAATTGGAATTAGCCCTGAATGCACGCGCGCATAAAACATCCTTTGTGGTGATTAATAAAGGGCTGATGTCTGCCACCACCGAGGATATTGCGGCAAAATTACCTCAATGGGTGGCCCAATATCATCCCCAGGCCGTGCTGGTGATGGCGGGCATTGATGACCGTTTTGGACAAGAAACACCGTCGGCAGTAACCCAAGGGATCACGGCTCCCCCCACTCAACCAACAGCCCCAGCCCTTACTCATGGAGGCTTACTAAAGAAATCACGTATTTATGCGTTAGGCGAAAATCTTTTCACCCGCCTGAGAACTTCTAACCGGCAAGAAATAAAATTCCTTGAATATAGCTACCGTTTTTTCAAAGTTAAGCTTCACCCTGATGATCCCATGGCCTGGTATCAACTTTGGCTCTCCTACCTGGCTCAAGGGCAAGACGATAAAGCGGCTGAGGCCTTTTCTCATATTAGTGACCCTCACGTGATCGGGGATGACCTGCCCTGGGTCATCTATCGGCTGGTGGAACAAAAGAAATATCAGGATGCTGCCTACTTAACGGATATACTTATCAAATACCGTAAGAATTCCAGCAACATTAATAATGATCTTGTTGAACGCATGGCCTATGCGTATTTTAAATCCAACCGACTGGAATCCGAAGAAACCTTGTACCGTTGGGCCTTGAAAGATAATCCCTCCTCGTCGGCCTTATTTATTAATCTAGGGAAGGTGCTGCAGCGGCAACAACGCTACCAGGAGGCCGAAGACGCTTTTAATCAATACCTGGCCTTAAACGCACATCTTCCCGGGACATTAAACAGGGTCTACGATTCCCTCTTATCTGTTTACCGTGAACAAGGCAAGAGCGATGAGGCAGTGGCGCTAAAGAAAAAAATGTCCATGCTCTACACGCAAAATAAACATTATCAGCAGATCCAGGACTTCTTGGCGGCCCAACATATTAAAATGGTGGCGGTGCAATACCCACTGCTGTCCTTAGAAGAACTGGAACGCAAATTTAACCCGGCCCCCGGAACGATTCTCGTCGAAAATCGTTTGAATTTCTTAAAGGCAAAATCCCCGCTTAATCATTATGAATTTTTTACCGACTATGTCACCAGTGACTTTGGGCATTTAACATTAACCGGGGCCCGCTTAATGGCTGATCAGGTGGCTCAAGCCATGCTACAGGATCAATAATGAACACCCATAGCATCTCGATGCAAATACCACATCTCTTTCTTGGCCGCCCTCATCTTAGGGTTAGCGCTGTTCCACCGCATAAGCCCGCCTCCTTATGGCCATCCGAGTGGTGAATATCCCATTTTAAATCCCACCAATACCTTGGCGCTCGTACTCGATGACGAGGCCTTCTATATGGTCAAATTAATAGAGCCCTATTGCCTGCTTTGCAGGTTTAGCCTATATGGGCCTGACCTTAACCAAGGCCACCACCATGGCCTAATCCCCTTACTTTCTTTTCGGCTACGGCCTTTTTCCCGGCATAGCCTAGGCAGCTTAAAAATTACGGCCTAAACATATCTACCTGGCGGCCGACGCCTTCGGAGCTTCCCTCGCCCAGAAATTATTAGGCGAGTGAGTGGCCCAAAAGCCTCAACTGCTCATCTGGTGAAAGGACGCCCTGCTAAATTATTTCCAGCAGATTATCTTTTTATCGGATTCAAATTGCCTAAGAGAACACATTACATAGAACTGCGCTTTACCCCACCCTGAGTGGGCAGGAGGCCTATTTATTAATCAGTTAGCTATCATCGGGATTATTTGGCTGTTTGGACGATACCATCGCCGAGCGAAACATTAACCTTGCCCTTGTAAATCCGCCTAATATAGGCCATCGCGGGTTTTTCAATCAAATAGGTCATTAAACTCGCCAACACCACCGAGCAGGCCAGCGGCACAAAAAACCTAAGCCATGCATTCGCTCCAGCCGCATACAGCCACTGAATAATAATGGAACCCATGTTGGAATGAATCAAATAAAAACTGTATGAAATGGTCCCTAAATAAACCAATGGTTTAATCCAGGTAACCCACGAAAGGCGATTTAAGACAAACAGATAAAATAATAAAAACCATGCCGCAATGGTCTTAATCGACCCCGGTTCAATCACATATTGAAATACCAGGCATGTGGCCAGCCCCAAATACCGCTGCCAGGCATGACCTTTGGATTTTAAATGGTAGAAAAATATCCCAGCAAAAAATAAATGGCCCCATTCCAGCATTTGATCAAAAATAAAACTCAATAATTGAACAATCCCTAAGGTGGGCAGGAACACCCGGTGCAAGGCCATTAAACCCAGCCAGCCAAAGGCGATCCACTCAATATATTTCATCAAGCGTAACACATACACGATATAAATTAATAAATAAAAAGTCAGTTCAACAGCTAATGTCCAGAATACTCCGTCGACATTCTTCACCTTAAACCAAGACTGCAGCATCGAAAAATTAACTAAGGCCGCATCGAAAGGAACTTCCCTACCCCCTATCAACAGAAAGGTATGCATGATTACAAAACTAAATACGACAGCAAACCAATAACAGGGAAATAGTCTGGAAAAGCGTGAAACAATAAAATCCATCGACTTCTTAGTTCTTTCCAAGGTCATGTAAATCACAAAGCCGCTAATAATGAAAAATAAATGCACTCCGTAACATCCGATGTCTAATCGAAATAATGGGAGTTCCGCGGGACGGTAATCAGAAACATAACAGACGGTATAGTGATAGCATAAAACAAAAAAAACCGCTATCCCGCGTAAAGCATCAAGTTCAACAAAACGACCGGAAGGGCTTTTCATAAAAAACAATCCAACGCTGTTGAATTAACCAGATGAAAATATCCAGCCATGTAGGCCTGGGCAGCCTTGCATTGGCGTTCATAATCATCAGAGGATAAGGCGTAGATATGATTAATTATATCTATCAAGGACGTGGATGAGGTGGCTACCCAATGAAAATCTTTTAACTCAAATAAGGGATCATAGCTCAGCAAGAATCCGTTATCATAATGAATCACCGGTTTGCCTAAAGAAACCACTTCCAACGCCACGGTGGTGCCCCAATAAATCACCATATCCGACCATAATAAATCATCTTTTAATGAAGTCCCCTTTGAGATGCTAACACCCTTCATTTGAAGGGGATCCTTGGTCAATTGAGAGACAAACTTTTCTAACGGCAATACCGGATGCGTCCTGATGCGCAGCTGCCAGTCCTTGGCACCATCCCAGTGGCCTAACACATAGTTAGTCATCTCGGCCACCTGGGGCAAGCCCTCCAGCGCCAATAAAATATGCCCCCGGTTTTCCCTTTTTGGCTGGGGCTGGCCTGACAAATAATCAAAACGCAGGCCGCTGCAAGCTTTAACCGTCGACGGAGCGCAAGTTTCATAGCGGTGAATAATATCCTTAGGCGCCTGCCCCACGGTTAACACCAGATCAGGCCTGGGGATAAATCCTTCTTCCAAACGGCTGGTAAACATATTCGCCGAGGCCTGCGGCACCACCGCATGCTGATAGCCAATAGTTTTTGTCTGGGGCGACAATTCCCGGACAGCCCACAAACACATTTTTTCCCATGGATTAAATTCACAGGTCAACGCAAAGGACTTAACGCTAAACTGCTTAAGCAAGGCGCGCGTCACATAATACTGGTATAAATGCAGCGGCTGGATTTTATCTGCGCCGCTCTCACGCAATTTCACCATCAAGGGTGTAATATCCTGCCCGCAAAAATCCACCCGAGAAGGAATCTGCCAACAATACGTTAAAATCTGCCAACTGGCCCGTAATACATCCATTGGCGATAAAAATGATTCCAAGGGAAAAACCCTGGCTCCTCCCACCCGACCTAGGAGATCAGTGGTCTTTTTAAAATCATCCATCACATCCCCTAAAACTAAAACCCGCTGATGTCGGGCAACATGATCAACCGCCGCGCCAAAAAATAAATCCTTATACGTACCCTGCCGGTCAAAAGCACGCGCCGCAACAAAGGTTTTAAATACATACACCGGTGTTTTATCAGACGCGGCCTGTGCTGCATCCTTACCTAAAACGCGGCGGGCGTAGCTGATTCTCGGTAAAATATAAATCACATGCCTTAACACGCGCGCTGCTTTAAGCACCACCTGCTTTAAATAAATAAACCTGGGCCTTAACCTAAAAGGCCAGTAACATTCAAACCCTTGGTCGGCACAGAGAGCCTCTACACTTTCCTGCAATACCCAAGGCACCCCAATAAAGATCAAACCTTCACCGCCTGCGGAACGTTTAAGAATACGCATGATCTTAAAAAATTTCTCTAATGGATCAACCAAAGGGCTAAAGAACCTGTTCTTCGAGGAGATATCCGTAGCCCACCATAAAAGACTTGGGCTATGCGCACTTAATTGACCGACCACCTCCACATAGGCCTTGAGGAAATCTGCACGATCCCCTTCATTAAAGCCGTCAATGGCCGTGTTTAAATCAATCACCAACGCATGGCCTTGCCCGTGGCTGTGCTTAAGCCAACGCTGATAATCCCGATGAGTTGATAAACAAATAACTTTTAACATAGCGGATGAATGCCCCTAATAATTTTATCATCACCCCATTGGCTGGCAAAATGAACGGCTGCCTCCTGCATTAATGCGTCAGCATCCTGGCCTTGGGCCAAACCTTCCCAGAGGAAATATAAATAATCATGAATGCGTCCAGCCGCGCGCCCGTCCCTGTATGGGTCTAATTGATCTAACAAAGACGCGCAATTACCAAAACAGCTTGATGCTTGAGGGTCTTTTAAATAACACGTTAACCCCTCCCACATCTGCGGCCAATTATCAAACACCACCTCCGGGGCCTGGCAAAAAGGACTGATCGGCCAGCCTTCCAGGTCCATAAACACCGTTCTTTTTCCGCATAGCACGGATTCTAACCCCGCGGTCGCGGCATTGGCAAATTCATGGATGGTGACATCGGCGGCCAGGGCTGCCACCGCCGGCGGATAAGCCCCCTGCAAGGTGCCTTCTTCAATCAATACACAACGTTTGGTGGCGATGACTTGGTCTAATAAAGCATTCACCGCACCCAGCCGACGGCGTAAACTACGGGGCGCCTTGGGCTTTAAAACCAATCCTAAATTCTTATCAGCCAAAATTTTTTCCAAAATAAACGCATAATTCTGTTGAGTAAAGGCATGGCCATAAAACCAGCGGCCATCATCAATAGTGTTTTCATCTAGAAAAGCAATAATATGTTTGGCCCCAGCCCCCAGCAACTGCGCCCGAATGGCCGCTGCCTTAGATTCAAGCAAGGCAAAACGAAAATCTCCCGGATAACCCACACTCACATGGTAGCGGATCGACGAATAATTAGCTTGCTCAATGGCAGCCACCGCCGGATGAAAGCCGAACACCACATCCGCGCAGGTCATCACCTCCGGCGTGGGGTGAGACTCATAGGCGCGTTGATAAATGACCATGATCCCTCCTAACTCACGCAGGGCCGCGGCCATGGGGATATGCGTTTCATCAAACTTAAACCAATGCACATACAGTTTGATCTTATGCCTTTGGAAATAATTTTTCCAATAGGCTTTCTGGACCTCAAAGGATTTGACCCGCTGATTAATCCAATTGGCTTCTATAAAATTCCCTTTAAGAAGATCACCCAGATCAGGAAAGGCCTGCGGTTCAACCGGCAGGGAAGCACCGGTCTTATCTGCACGCGCATTCCTCACGATCACTCCCACCTGGTGAGCGGCTAATTCTTTTAAACGCGCGGCTGTCAGCGGATCGCTGGGAAGATTAAATGCAATTTTGACAGGCAGGAAAGGTTTAAACCCGGTAAAAAATAAATCACTATAACAGCCGGGCTTATCTAAATTTAAATGGCCGTAATAATCCGTGGCGATATAACAGGGGTACTTGTCCGCCTCAGCCACCGACAGGCGCGCTACTTGCTGTTTCACCCAATGCAGTAACTGCCCTAGGTATTTTTTCACCCGAGGGTAGACACCAAGGTAAGGAAAAAGCATCGCCTTAGCCTGTATTCCCTGGAGTGTCGCATAGGTGATCAGGCTCTTAAAGAACCAGCGCCGATATAACCATAAATTCACCTTACCCCCGGGTGGCAAACGATGGGCCTTATACCAGGCCGCCACTTCCACTAACAAGGCGGCATGGATAAAATGCCTGTACTTACCCCTACCATCATAATCGTAATGGATAAACTGTTTTAATAAAAATCGCCGGACAAAGGCATCCGGATAAGCTTGCTTAAGGGAAGCAAG
>CAYNTZ010000041.1:0-13153 GCA_964400365.1 uncultured Planctomycetales bacterium
CACATCTTAGGATTCTTCGACGGCGCAAAACCATTTAAGAACCAGGCATCCGCGCCTTGTGGCGCAATGCTCTCATCCTTAATCCGCTTTAACGCTACCACCACATCGTCTTTCATCAGCGTTAAACGTAACCGGCTGTCCGTAAAATACCACTCTGCCTTATTGCCTCCAGGCGGTTGATATTGGGCAAGTAGCTGTTCTTGATATTTGCTTAATTGTGGCCATAAGCTTAAGGCCCGTGATACGTCCTCCACGGATAAAGGATATAGCTCGACAGAAATGAAATGCAGGGCCCAAGACGCAGGTGCAAATTTATCCCAAAGCTCCCAGGCACAGCAGAAACTTAAACCGGTGCCAAAGCCGGTTTCAATAATGGTGAAGACGCCTTTAAGGGATGGGTCTAGTTTCGAGAAACGTTCCTGGAGATTATTACCGTGGCAGGACACATGGATGGATTCTGCATAACCATTTTGCTTGCAGAAATATTTATCGTCGAAAGCAACCGAATGCGGTAAGCCTGCGTTATCCCAGCTGATCTTATTCACACGCGCTAACAAGCTGTTTTAAATGAGCGGCGGAGGCATCGTCCATCTTGGTAAAATAAATGGCTATCCCCTCCCCTGGGGAAACACGGGATATCCTCGCCGACCCTTCTATAACCGCAGCCGCATCATGGGGTAGATTCTTGATAGCAAAATCCAGCTCATCATGGGGAGCCATGCTAATAGAGCTTTTAACATTTACGAACAAGCTTTTGGCAGATAGATCTTTCACCTGGCCCTTTAACGTAATCTGAGTCCCAAAGATCAAATCAATGGGGATCACCAAAGGAAAACGCTGGGCGCTACGGTTGTTATTTATCATCATAAATATTATGAACGGTATTCAGCAAAAAGATCTGTCGATAAATAGCGTTCGCCGGTTGAGGGGATGATGGCTACTATTAACTTACCCTTGTTTTCCGGACGTTGAGCCACCTTTAAGGCCGCAGCTACGTTACCACCGGAAGAAATACCACAGAGGATACCTTCTTCCTTAATCAAACGCTTAGCCATGGCAAAGGCTTCGTCGTTGGTCACCTGAATCACTTCATCAATTAATTTCGTATCAACAATCGACGGAATAAAACCAGCACCGATACCTTGAATCTTATGCGGGCCGGGCTGGCCGCCGGATAAAACAGGGCTGGTGGCTGGTTCAACCGCCACAGCTTTAAATGAAGCCTTACGCGATTTGATGACTTGGGATACACCCGTGATGGTACCACCCGTACCAACACCCGCCACTAAGAAATCCACCTTACCGTCAGTGTCCTTCCAGATTTCCTCGGCAGTGGTCAAGCGGTGAATCTCGACGTTGGCCGGATTATCAAATTGCTGGGGCATATAATATTTATTCGGGTCTGAATCATACAATTCTTTCGCCTTCTTGATCGCCCCCTTCATCCCTTCTGGCCCTGGGGTTAAAATCAATTCAGCGCCCAAGGCTTTTAACAAGGCCCGGCGTTCTAAAGACATCGTCTCAGGCATGGTCAACAAAAGCTTATACCCTTTGACTGCGCAAACAAAAGCCAAGGCAATCCCGGTATTACCCGAGGTAGGCTCGACAATGATTGTATTATCCTTGATCTTGCCAGCCTTCTCTGCGGCACGGATCATGTTAAAACCAATGCGATCCTTAACAGAGCTTAACGGATTAAAAAACTCCAACTTAGCAACCACGGTCGCGCCGCAGCCAGCCGTCACTTTATTTAATTTAACTAAAGGGGTGTTACCAATTAATTCCGTAATGTCATTTGCGATTCTCATCCTTCATTCTCCTTATTATTGATGCTCATGTTGCTGAAGGGATTAGGCATGTTCTTGAAGGACGAAACATCCCCCACCACATGCCCCCCTAAAATATGAATAACTTATAACCAAATGCTCTGCCAAACAATACCGTGCATGTGTTGTGGGGGCTGGGGGCGTTGAGTCCGGAAAAAATTTGCCTAAGCCCTGCACATTAGCACTTTGATTCCCTAAACTTCTTTAAATACACCATCATCAAGGTAATTGCCGACGGGGTCATGCCGGAAATGCGATTGGCTTGGCCTAAGGTTGTGGGGCTAAAACGCACCAACTTCTCTTGAATTTCCTTAGATAAGCCCGGCACATCCTTAAAGCTAAAGCCATCGGGGATGCGGATATACTCAATATGCTTAAACTTCTCGATGTCTTTTTGTTGACGGGCGATAAAACCTTCGTATTTAATTTCGTATTCCACCTGTTCAATCACCGCGCGGCCTTGATCTTTAAGTGTCCCATCAAAAGGTGCGATCATGTCATAGCTAACTTGCGGGCGTTTTAATAAATCATACAAGGATGTCTGCTGCTTGATAGCGGATGAATCTGCCGCCACTAATTGCTCGTCTAATTGGGTGCCGGGACCTACCTTGGTTTCCCTTAAATGCGCAATCTCACGCTCAATCATCGCATACTTAGCAACCACCTTATTGTAATCGTCGGTCGATAGAATCCCAAATTGATGTCCATATTTTGCCAAGCGGATATCCGCATTGTCTTCACGCACCACCAAGCGATACTCAACACGAGAGGTAAACATACGATAAGGCTCTTCCGTGCCCTTAGTGGTTAAATCATCAATCAAGACGCCAATATATGATTCATGACGTCCCAACACAAAGGGCTCTTTATTTTGTGCTTGCAAGGCCGCATTGATACCGGCCATCAAGCCTTGCGCACCAGCTTCTTCATAACCCGTCGTCCCATTAATCTGGCCAGCTAAATACAATCCTTTAATTTTCTTGGTTTCAAGCGTCGGCCTTAATTCCGTCGCTGGAATCACCCCATGCTCAATTGAATAACCCGGGCGCACAATCACCGCGCGCTCCATCCCAGGGATAGAACGCACCATCTGCTCTTGCACATCTGCCGGCAAACCCGTTGAAATGCCATTGGGGTAATATTCAACCGTGTCTAACCCTTCCGGCTCTAAGAATACGTGATGCGTGCTTTTATCAGCAAATTTCTTTAGCTTATCTTCAATCGAGGGGCAATAACGCACGCCCGTGGCCTTAATCTGGCCGGAATACATGGGCGAGAGATGAAAATTCGCCCGGATAATGTCATGCGTACGTTCTGTCGTACGTGTAATATGGCAAGGCAATAATTGTTGTTCTTTGGGAATAAATGGCGTGCGGAATGAAAAGGGAATGGGCGGATTATCTGAATCCTGACGCTCGAGCCCTGTAAAATCAATGGTACGCCCGTCGATACGCGGCGGGGTTCCTGTCTTAAACATCAGGACCTCTAAACCTAAATCACGGATAGAATCGGCCAAACGATTGGAAGCAACTTCTCCTATTCGTCCACCAGGGGTAATCTGCGTCCCCACATGCATACGCCCGTTTAAAAATGTCCCGGCCGTAATAACCACCGTCGGCGACTCAATCCGCAGGCCGCTAGCCGTTAACAACCCTTTAACAACGCCACCCTCAACAATTAATTCACGCACCTTATCTTCAATCACCGTCAAATTCGGCTGATTGAGGACAACATCCTGCATATATAAACGGTATAATTTACGGTCAGATTGGCAGCGTGACGAACGCACAGCCTGACCCTTGGACGCATTTAATTGGCGGAACTGAATCCCGGTGCGGTCAGCGGCTAAACCCATCTCACCACCTAGGGCATCAATTTCCTTCACCAACTGCCCCTTGCCAACCCCACCAATCGCTGGATTACAGCTCATCTGGCCTATCGTATCCTTAGACAAGGTCACCATAGCTGTACGACAGCCCATGCGCGCAGCAGCCAAAGCAGCCTCCACCCCCGCATGTCCCGCACCTATCACTATGACGTCAAATCGGTTCAACATAAGCCTATAAATTACCTTATAACGACGCTATTGTCAACCTTACTCTAAGCGACGTATAGGTGGGATTGGCAAACGGTACTCAGCCTAGAGATGCTAGGACAGTCTTTCCTAATTTCAGAAGTAAACATTGAAGACTATAATTAACATCAAAAGGCATTCGCACCACTTGCCAATTCCACCTACTCAATCTTAAAGCTTTCGATATCGGCAACGTGCATCTGTTATGGGGGCTAGGGGGTGGTTGAAGCTGGAAGGAAGCTTGGCTGAGATTAAGAACTACGTAGACGGCTCGGCGCAGGATTCGCGGACGATTAATTCGGGGACCAACACTTTATGAACCACATTGCCCTGCTTACCGGTCATAATGCCATTTAAGGTCTTTACCGCCTCTTCACCCATATTAAACAATGGCTGCTTAATCGTGGTCAACCCCACCGGCCCAAAAAGCCCGGCTGGATTATCATCAAAACCAATTACCGAAATATCTTCCGGCACCTTAATGCCGTTTTCATACGCTACGGAAATAATCTCCATCGCCATTTCATCAGAGGCGGCAAAAATAGCGGTAGGCGGATTCTCTAGGGCAAAGAACCTCTCTGCGGCTTGACGCGCACAACGACGGGAATAATCCCCCTTAAACACATATTCAGGGTCCACACTCAAACCGTTTTTCAACATGGTCTTATGAAACCCCTCATAGCGGTCAATACCCGCCTGGGTCTGCATATTACCCGTAACCGTGGCAATACGCTTATGACCTAAACTAATCAAATATTCTGCCGCTGTTACACCGCCCTTCACGTTATCAACAGCAATATAACTGACATCCAAATCCTTAACCATGTGATTAATAACCAGACAAGGCGTCCCGTCAGCTAAGGCCTCTTCAACCTGAGAACGATTCTCAATAATATCCGCAAAAATAAGCCCACCAGCAAAATTACTGCGCAGGGGATTTGTCCCATCTGTAATATGAAAAATTAAATCTAAGCGGTTTGCTTCACAGCCATGCCCGATACCTCGCATTAACTCAACGGCGTAAAAAGAATGGAAAATGCCAGGAAACCCAGGAATAACAAAACCAATTGCGGTGTTTTGCGCACCCTTGGCTAAACGCTGGGCAGTAAGATTTGGCTTAAACTTAAGCAATTCAATGGCATGCTCAACGCGGGCAACAATATCTTTATTAACAGTAGGAAATTTATTAATGACACGAGAAACGGTGGTGATGGACACCTTGGCGAGCTTTGCCACATCGGTTATGCTTGATTTTTTCTGTGCCACAGCTGTTCAAACCATTGAGGATTAATTATTGGACGCAAAAGACTTAACCGAATCACCAATCTTTATGTTGCCTGTCTTTTGCTTAATATCTGCCGCGGAAATATCTTTACGCACCTGGATAACTTCAAGCGTGGCAATCTCACTATTGCCACGAAAAACTTTTAAGACATGCCCAACCTTAATGCCAGTGCTCTCCCCAAGGTCAACAATGACGAAATTATTGGTTTCATTAATGCTAACAACCGATGCCGCTTTGGGGGTAACCGGTGCGGCAGGCGGAGCCACTGATACATTCCTATTTCCGGCATTAACAATAATGGGTGATAATTCAACCTGATTTGATGTCCTACTCGCCGCTGCTGATGCCAATTTCTGGTCAACACTTTCCTTAATTTGCCAAATTTCGTTAATCCGCGCTTGGATAACACTTTCCGTTTCGATTAATTTCTTCTGGATACCTTCCTTCTCATCATTTAAGCGAGTCACTGTCTTTTCTAAGGCTAACTTGGTTCCCGATAACTGGCGGATCTGGCCTTGTAACTCAATATTTTCTTCTTTTAATTTATCAGCGCGTTCATTCACAAAACGCTGGTCATTGCGTGAACGAGCTAATTCAATCGACAGGTTATTGGCCAAATCTTCGCCATACTTAATTTTGCGCTCAATCTCTTCCTTGTCATTGGTAACACTTTTGATCTGTAACTGCAAATCCGAATTCTGTTTCTTTAGGTCGGCAATTTGGCCAACACTTAATTCCAAATCACCCTTAATCTTATCGATTTCCAATTGTAGGGCCGCTTTTTGCTTTAAAATAGATGCCCAATATTCTTCACCTTGAGCTGTTGTAACAGCAGGCGCCGCGGCTTGCACAACTTCAGCAGGCTTGGGCTCTGCCTCTTTATAGACGATTTGGGTCGGGCGATTCTTCATCTTTTCAAGCAGGTCGTCACGTTCACGCTGGATTGCAGTAACGCGATTTTTCCAATCATCGCGCTCAACCCGCGCTTGCTCTAACTGGGCGTTAAATTGGTCGGCCTTACGCTTAATCTCATCGAAACCGCTTTGAACTTGAGATTTTTCACGTTCTTTTTGGTCAACTTTTTGACTTAAGGATTGAGCTTCTTCCTGCAGTTTTTTGGCTTGGGCAAGAAGTTGCGTTTCCTTGCCTTGGTATTCATTGATTTGATTTTGCAATTCCTGATTTTGTTGAGCTAAGGTTTGGCGCTGTGACAAGGCCCAAAATGCAAAGGCAATGGAAACAACCATTAAGACAACAGCGACAACTGCTACTAGACGAACAGCTTTGGACATATACCTTCCTCAATTTTGTTAAATCAGATATAAAAAATATATCAAAGCTACTTGCCTTATACAAGACAATTTGAAAAAATCTTTTTTAAAATATGGATTATTTATTCAAAACGGATATCGTCGAGGAAAAAGGTGCAGGAATCCGGATTTGCATCCACATTCGCAATCCATGCAAAACCACCAGCAATGTAGGATACGTCTTTGTCGCGCAGGTCGATTGAATATTCCCGCCATTCTTTAGATAGGATAACTGGGCCGATAGCAGCTGTATCTGAATCAGGGTACTCACGATTAACACCTACACCGCCGACTTTAAATTCAGCAATTTGCTCGCCACCCTTTTCGCCGCGCGCCCAGAAAACCAGGCGTTGAGCACCTGTTAAATTATATCCGCCCTTACGGTCACCCCAATTATCCGCCGGGTTCAACCAATAAACACCCGCCCATCGGCGGCTCTTGGCGGAACAAGCCACATCATAAACAACCTTAAGGCAGGTCTTCCCCTCATGGCAATGCTCCGCCGACGCATCCTCCATCTTTAAACACTCGCCGGTAGGCATATAACCTGATGAAACAAAACGGTTGGGAAAACTACGGTCTTTATACACAACAAAGGGCTGGAACGGCTTGGGCTTGGGCATATCAGGAAAAATTTCCTCATTTTGCGCCAACGCAAATGAATTTATACCCACAACAAAAACAAAAATAAGAAAATAACGATTCATTACAGAGACCCGAGGGGAAAAACAAGAAGGGGACATGTACCTAATTCTACCTTACAAATTTCATGTAGAATTAGGTACGTGTCCCCAATTAAATTTACACGTTATCCAATTCGCCTAACTTTTGTTGGGCAGCTTCCGCAGGTTTCCAGAACCAACCTTGAGGATCCCAGCATTGGGCGTAAAAGTATTCATCAACCAATTTCTTGTAGGTTTGGGCCGCTTCTTCTTTCTTGCCAGCCGCACGGTAGGCTTCGCCTAAAATAAAGAAACCAGTACCCACATCATTCAGCGCCCAGTAACTTAAAGTCTTATCCTTAGATTCCCAAGGATATTCCTTTAATGACGCTTGCATGGATTTAGCATCCTTCGCATAAAGCTCAGCTAACTTATTTACATAAGCCACCACCGCATTTAAATCCTTAGCCGCTAAAGCAGACCACGCTTTAATCACCAGCTGATTCGATGAATAATCACCAAAATCCAAGCTAACCCCCGCTTGAATCATCGCTAACTTTTCCTTAGCCGCTTCTGAAGGCTTCCAGAACCAACCCTTAGCATCCCAGGTTTGACCAAAGGAATAATCCTTAACGATCTTGCTGTAGGCTTCTTTTGATTCATCCTTCATGTTGGCCTTGCGGTACGCTTCGGCTTGGATGTAGTAGCTGGTGGCCACATCATTAAGCGCCCAAAACTTGAAGATCTCTTCATTGGCACCGGCAGGATAGGCCTTTAAATCAGCTTGCATCTTACGCGCTTCTTCTGCGTATAATTCAATGTTCTTATTTGTATAGGCTAAGACTGCTTCGATATCGTTCTTGGCCAATGCTTCCCATGCCTTACCTGTTAAGGTGCTGGAACGGTAATCACCAAAATTAAACGCCTGGGCCTTAGCTGCGGCCTCATCCTTGCCCTTTTCTTCTGCAAAAGCTGGAGCCACCATAACACCAGCCAATAACACTGCTGCAAATACACCCATTAACTTCTTCATAACACTTGCCTCCTGATAATTGAAACTTTCTTAATGTCTTGTTGTTTGCTAACTTAAGAATCTGCTAGAAGCATCTATGGGGATTTCCGCGTTCTTACGAGTTCCAAAGTTCCCTATAAGTATAATACACTTTCCTACGTTCGCGCAAGTACGGAGATTTTTTGCCCTCTCCCTGGCCAAAGAGGCCAAACCACTCCTCAAAGTAGTATCCACCCGGAAATGGCCCTACCACATCCGCTTTTTTATCATGCAAGGCCGGCTCATAGTTCTTCCACCACTCATCCAACCACTCAAAAGCAACGCCACCGACGGAGTTTCCAGACCCCTCTTCAAAACCAGCGCTATTGTTTAGGATATCCAGCCAGTTGCCATGGTGATACGCAGCCTGCGCGGCCTGCGCTTCTTCATACGTCATGTGTAACCCAAAGGCTGGCGCGCCATATTCAGAAATAAAGGCCGGCTTATCCGCAGCTTCAGACACCTGCTGCCAAAAAGACCCAAAACCATAATCGCCCCTGTACACATTGGCGGCATAAACATCCACATCAGGCGCGTATTTGGCGAATTTATCCAAGAAAAGTGTATCCCCATTACATACGGCCACTGGATGATTAGGATCAATGGACTTAATCATTAAGGCCACTTCATTAACAAATTTAAAATAACTCTCCGGCTTCTTATCTGCGTTAGACGCAACCCCATAATTATTCTCATTACCTAAAACCCACATCAAAATATAGGGCTCATCCTTAAATTCCATCACCATGTCACGCACGGAAGCCATCATCTTCTGTTGATGTTCCGGATTTTCATAGTCAGTTCCCTCACTCCAGCTGGCCCCTGAACCAATGGCATACTTACCAAAGAAATCACCCATCATCACCATGAAGCCGTAATCCTTAAACATCCGGTTCATAAATGCCTTATTAATCTTCATTGGCTGATGGTACATGCGCAAGGTATTAACCCCCATCTCCTTCATAATCGCAAAATCACCCACCGCATGCTCATCTGAATCTTGGGCACCATTCCCGTTCTTATCAATCCACGCGGTGTAGGCAGGGTTAGGCTCTTCTTCCATCCAGTTAGCCATGGTCCCTTTATCAGGGCTTTGGCCCACCTTTGTTGGCGCATAGGTTACCCCTTTAATCAGGAAAGGACGGCTACCTATTAATAATTGCCAGTGGCCGCTTTCATACTTAGCAAAACGGATGCGCCCCTGTGATGAATATTTCATTGGATTACCCAAAGGTATCTTGGCACTCGTCAAATGCAACTTGGAACGGGCAATTTCTATTGAATTAAGCTCACGGATAACGCCGGGCTTGGTGATTGTTATGTCATTTGATGGGTCATTATCAAAGGAATTAATGATTTGAATCTTGGCCCATTTAAATTCAAGCCTTAATTGGGGGTGCATGCGGATAATATGCTGGATCTTGGCAATCGCCGCCTGCCCTGGGTACCAGGGCGTTTGCCAATAGGTCCAGGCCATGGTGTTGGGGAAATGCACCACAATCGCTTGATAGGCCTTGATGGCCTCATTATACAACTTAGCCTTCTCTAAGACGATACCCATATAAAACAAACGCACACCCCACGCTTCCGGTGCCGTAGCCCACTTAAAATAAGCTGCTTCCAAATCTTCAGAATTAACAAAATCCCAATGGCTTCCTTCTAATCGGCCTTCTTTCAACGCTTTCTTATACGCCGGATTCTTATAGATATCGGTTAAATTAGGGTAAATACCTTCACCCACCGCCGCAACTAAACCAGCCTGATCTGTCATGCGGTAATGGTAATCCTTGGTGCCGACATTTAAATATTCCCCATATTTACGGTAATCAATCACCCTATCCTTACCCGGGAAGGCCAAATGCGGAATAGTTTTAGGCGTTTCCTTACGTGTCGCACGGATTTGCGGGCCGCGGCCATCCATCACATCAAGACTTGCTTGGGATTTTTCCAATACCGACCAGTAAGAACCACGGCTGGGGTCAAAATTTTGCGCCCAAGGATACTGCTTAATCACCTGGTTAAAAACAGCCTTAGATTCATCATTCTTCCCTTGATGCATGAGCGCCTCAGCCTTAACGAAAAGGGCGGTGGCCACATCATTCATGATTTTGTAATTATCAATCACATCCCGACTGGGAAAATTGCTCAATTCAGTGGCTAAGATCTTGGCCCTGACTTCATAACTAGCCATCATCTCATCTACTAATTGATTAAGTAAGGTCAGGTTCCCCTCATTGGACGCCTTCCAGGCCAGGTTTAGGATATCAGCGGAAGAACGCACAGGGACGGCTACGGCAGGCGCTGTTGAATTGGATTCATCAGCTTGAGCATCACCAGCTGCAGTTAATAAAACAGAAATAAGGAAAAAACTTCTTAGGAAGACATTCATTACCCGACCACAGCTCCTGATGATAGTCCCTTAACGATGTGCTTTTGCATAGCCAAGTATACCATAACTATGGGCACCGCTGCCATTGTAAGGCCGGCCATCAGGACCGGATAATCAACACTGTTTGCTCCCTGGAAAACCATCAGCCCGCGCTGTAGGGGCATCAGCTTAGTCTCGCCTAGGAGCAAGGTCGCTAAAATATATTCGTTCCAGACGTTTAACGAATTAAAAATAACAATAACGGCAATAGCCGGACGCGCCAAGGGCAGGGCCACATGCCACCAGATGCCAAGCTTGCCACACCCGTCGATGCGCGCGGCATCTTCTAGGTCATGGGGCATCTTATCAAAGAATGTTTTCAATAATAAAATACTCATCGATAACCCGACGTTGATCATGCACAGGATATAGCCAAAGCGGGTGTTAATCAGCCCTAATTTATTCATCAACACGAATAAGGCCACGAAACTTCCCGGCAAAGGAATCATCATCGCCGCCACAAACATATAAAAAATAATATTCTTGCCTGGAAATTGCAGGCGAGAAAACGAATAGGCGGCCAGGGAAGAAATCAATACAATACCCGTTACCACGCACACCGTATAAATAACGCTGTTTAAAAAATAACCGGCAAAGTTGCCCTTAGTCCACGCAATCGCAAAATTACCCCAATTAATCACCTGAGGAATAATGGCCTTATCAACAAAAACCGTATCATTGCTCATAAAGGCACAACGGATCATCCAGAAAATAGGAAAAAGGCAGGTCATGGCCACGCTCATCAAGAACACATGAATGATGGTTGACTTTGTCATGCCCCAAATCAGGTATTGATTTTTCATTGCTTGGCCCTATCTGACAATATTTTAGTAAAGAACGAAATAGCAACCAAGATCATCCCGAAGATAACCGCCTGCGCACAGGCATAGCCAAAGCGGTTTGTCCCTGACATCGACGACAAGATACGCGTCACCGGCACTTCAGTGTGGTACACCAAGCCCTTACCCACCATGGAGAGGATTAACACAAATACCTGCATGGAACCTAAGATGGTGAGGATAACAACAACTAAGATAACCGGCATCATCATGGGAATGGTCACATTGGTGAAGGTCTTCCAGGAGCCCGCCCCATCAACCTTGGCGGCTTCATACAATTGTTTGTCAATTGTCTGTAAACCAGCCAAGAGCATGATAAAGCCCCAACCAAACCCTTTCCAACTATGCACAATGGCAATGGTGGTCAATGATGTTTGCGGGTCCCCTAACCAATTATGCACCACCTGCGGCAGCCCCGAGGTATAAAGCAAATGGTTAAGCAACCCGATGTGCTGGCCATTTTGCATACCTGGATCCAAGATCCAATTCCACACAATACCAACCACAACTTCAGAAAGCACCGGCGGGATAAAGAAAATAACACGGTAAAATCGCTTGGCACGGATTTCCCTATCACAAGCTAAGGCTAAGGCAAAGGCCAGGGCGTTTTGGAAGGTCAAGGCAATCAGGGTAATGTAACCTGCATGCCCCATAGAATCCCACCAGACCTTATCCCCCATTAACTCTTGAAAGTTTGCCAAACCCACGAAGGTCTTAGGCCCAATCCCCCGCCACTCATGCAAGGAGAGCCCAAACATTTGGATAAAAGGAATGATATAAAACGTGAAGAAAATAGCAAAAGCCGGCAAGACAAAAAGGAAATTCTCAACATTGTCTTTGTAAAGGCGAAAGGCTTGGGCTTTTGCTTGCGTCATAATTATTTCTTTGCCTTAGCTAATTGACGCTGTTTAACCGTATTGACCTCTTGGGCCACTTGCTGCGGTGTTTTTTCACCAATAATAATCGCTTGAATGCCTTTGTCAAAAGCTTCAATCACGATGGGGTCTTCATTCAACGGCCAAATGGTCGGATGTGTTGACGTTTCCATTCCCTTGGCAAAACCTTCCAAGACCGGTGAAATCGATGATAAGGCTTCCTTATTAGAGGGCAGATTATTTGTTTCCTGGGCCAATAATGCCTGCTGCTGCTTAGCTGTTAACCATTGCAAAAACGCAATTGCTTTATCTTTATTAGGCGAGGTATTATTAACCATAAAAGAAGACCCTGCCCCGCCCCAAATTTTTAACGGATATTTAGTTGGAAAGGCTGGAGGCAACATAACGCCATATTCCAAATTGGGATTCATGTCACGGTACACATTAACCGCCCAAGAACCATTAAAAGAGAAGGCCACACGTTCCAAGGCAAAATCCTGTTCAGCGTATTTATTACCCTTGGTGACAATCCCATCAAGCAAGGCTCCCTTATCACGCAGGTCACGGAAAATATCGAAAACCTTCACCCAATCCGGATCCGTATAAGGCACTTCACCGCGGTAGGTGGCGAAAATTTTCTCTTCACCCATGATATTAAAAGCATAGTTAGATGCAAAACAATCTGCTAACCATAATTCACCCCAGCCAGAAACAAAAGGCGTTACCCCCACCCTCTTTAAAGCTTCCACCGCTTTGATAAAATCAGCATATGTTTGCGGTGGGGTTGCGATGCCCGCCTTGGC
>CAYNTZ010000042.1:0-2579 GCA_964400365.1 uncultured Planctomycetales bacterium
CTTCCGGCACACCACCTAATTCAAACATCACCTTACCGCGCTTAACCACGGCGACCCAATGAGACAAATCACCCTTACCCTTACCCATACGGGTCTCCGCCGGCTTTGACGTAATGGACTTGTGCGGGAAGGCCAAAATCCATAACTTACCTGAACCGCGCAATTTACGGGCGACCACGACACGGGACGCTTCCAATTGACGGGCCGGCACAAAACCATTTTCAAGGGCTTTAAGGCCATATTCACCAAAATGCATTTGGGAACCGGCTGTCGCAACCCCGCGGGACTTGCCCTTTTGCATTTTACGGTACTTAACTCTTTTTGGCATCAACAACATAGTTCAATCCTTTGTCTAAATTAAGCCGTTGTCGCCACAGGCACTGGGGCAACAGGTGCAGTCGCTGCCGCGGCTTGAGCTTCAATTTCAGCATGGTCCTTAATGACATCACCCTTATAAATCCAAACCTTAATACCTAATAAACCATAGGTCGTCTTGGCTTCTGTAAAACCATAATCAATATCAGCACGTAGCGTTTGTAACGGAACCTTACCTTCATAGTACTTTTCCGTACGGGCCATTTCAGCCCCGCCTAAACGGCCAGCGCAACGAATCTTAATGCCCTTAGCCCCAGCCATGCGGGATTGCTCAATCGCACGCTTCATTGCCCGGCGGAAAGCTACGCGTTTTTCTAATTGGAAGGCAACACCTTGAGCCACTAATTGAGCATCACAATTAGGGTTCTTGATTTCCTGGATATCGACGATAATCTTGTCCATATCCTTACCTGAAATATCTTTTAATTCTGCGCGTAAGCGGTCAATGTCAGCGCCACGACGGCCAATAATAACACCAGGACGAGCGGTGTGAATAATAACCCTAAGCTTTTCAGCCAAACGTTCAATCACAATTAAGGAAACAGCAGCTTGGATAAATTTCTCACGGATAAATACACGGATCTTGTAATCTTCCTTGATATTCTTGGAAAATTCACGGCGTTCCGCAAACCACAGGCTGCGCCAATTTTTGGTGTACCCTAACCGTAATACTAATGGATGAACTTTTTGTCCCACGCGTAACTCCTACTTAGTTGTTTTAAGGTCTAATTCAATGGTTAAATGAGTGGTGCGACGTAAAATTGGTGTTGCACGACCAAAGGATGCCGCACGGAAACGTTTCCATGAACCACCATGGTTGGCCGTGATGGTTTTAACAAATAACTGCTCTTCAGACAAACCCTTTTGCTTAGCATTGCTGACCGCTGAATCTAATAATTTACGGACTAAGGGGCTACCGCCCTTTTCGATTTGGGCTAATAAGGCTTGGCTAGTAGCCACGTCCTTGCCGCGGATCACGTCAACAACTTGACGGAGCTTCATCGATGAAATTCTTAAATATTTTACTTGTGCTTTAGCAATCATAGTGTGTCCTTAATTTTTACTTCTTCTGCATGGCCTTCTTGGCTTTCACACCGCCATGCGCTTTAAATGTACGTGTACCGACGAAATCGCCTAACTTCATCCCCACCATGTTTTCCGTGATAAACACCGGCACGTGTTTACGGCCATCATGAATCGCGAAGGTAAACCCAACGAAATTAGGGATGATGGTTGAACGGCGTGACCAGGTTTTGATCGGCTGGCGTTGACCGCTTTGCACGATTTTATCGAAACGACGCGTCAAAGATTCTTCGACGTATGCACCTTTTTTAAGTGAACGGGCCATATTACTTTGTCCTTCTCCTGACGATCATGTGATTAGAATACTTTTGAGGGGTACGTGTCTTCTTACCCTTTGCCAATTTACCCCAAGGAGAAACTGGATGAGGATTACCTTGAGGCGTCTTACCTTCACCACCACCGTGTGGGTGATCCACTGGGTTCATAACAACACCACGGGATTGAGGCCGACGACCTAACCAACGGCTGCGTCCTGCTTTACCGATGGAGATTGTTTCATTTTCCACATTGCTTAACTGACCAATGGTCGCGCGGCAATCAATGGAAATCTTTCTAACTTCACTGGAAGGTAAACGCACGTGAGCAACGCCGCCATCCTTACCAATTAATTGGGCGGCTGTACCAGCGCCACGGACTAATTGACCGCCTAAACCAGGCTTTAATTCGATATTGTGAATCGCTGTACCTAGGGGAACCTTGCGCAACGGCAAACAGTTACCCGGATCCATGTCCACATCAGCGTCATTGGTGCTGACAATCATGGCCCCGACCTTCAAGTCCAGCGGAGCTAAAATATAGGATTTGGCTTTATCAGATTTGTATTGGATTAAGGCAATACGTGCAGTGCGGTTAGGATCATATTCAATGGACAATACTTGGGCCACATCATCAATGCGGGCGCGCTTGAAATCAATTAAACGGTACATACGCTTATGCCCTGCCCCACGATGACGGGAGGTAATACGACCATAAGAGTTACGGCCACCAGTGCCTTTAATAACCGACAGCAGGGATTTTTCCGGAGTTGTGCCCTTGGTGAGCTCAGCAAAATCCGGCAATGCTGCATGACGAAGACCATTTGTTAACGGTTTAAAACGCTTGATACCCATGATGAAACTCCT
>CAYNTZ010000042.1:2679-8211 GCA_964400365.1 uncultured Planctomycetales bacterium
CCTTAACCTGCGGCCTCAATTTTTTGGCCATCTTTTAAAGATACAATAGCTTTTTTCCAAGATGACGTGTAACCTGCACGCACCCGTACGCGCTTTAATTTACCAGGCACGTTGGTGGTGTTAACGGCATCAACCTTCACCTTATAAATTTCCTCCACGGCGCGTTTGACATCAATCTTCGTCGCTGTGGTGGCCACACGGAATAAGTATTTGCGCTGCGCTTGCAGGCCTGTTCCTTTTTCCGTGCTAACTAAATTTTTAACAATATCGTAACAGGTGATCATGTTAGGATCCGATCCGCTTAAGTAAGGTTTCTAACGCTTGTTTAGTCACCAATACATTTTTGTTGTTCATAATATCAGACGCATTAGCATCAATCGCACGCACCAAGCTTAAACGTGCAATATTACGTGACGCTAAAATAGTCTTTTCACTAGCCCCATCTAATAAAACCAGGGTACGACCTTGTAACTTTAAATTCTTTAAGATGGCCACAAAATCTTTAGTCTTACCAGACGTAATATCGAAATTGTCAACGCAGACTAAAACATTGCCGACAAATTTTGCATTTAATGATTCACGTAAGGCGGCAATACGCACTTTTTTAGGAACTTCATACCCAAAATCACGCGGCTTGGGCCCAAAGGTGATACCACCCTTTTTCCATAGCGGGGAACGGCTGGAACCCTGACGGGCACGGCCAGTTCCTTTTTGCGCCCAAGGCTTTTTACCACCGCCGGAAACTTCAGCACGACCCTTGGTGGATACAGTCCCTTGACGGTTATTCGCATTGTACATCACAACCGCTTGGTGGATAACGGCATCATGCACATGAACCCCAAATTTTTCTTTTGGTAATTCAATGGTCGATGCTTTCTTACCCTTAATATCTACAACATTTAATTCTGGCATACAATTTCCCTTTATTTCTTCGCAGTCTTACCTGCGGCAGCCTTGCTTTGTTTCATCGGGTTGCGTTTGATGGCGACTACTTCAATCTTTTCATCCAAAGACTTAAACGCCTTCTTCTTGGAACGATTGATCAACACAACACCATTTTTATGGCCAGGAACACAGCCTTTAACTAAGATTAAATTTTGATCGGCATCCACACGCATGACGCGTAGGGATTGCACGGTCACTGAATCCATCCCCATGTGGCCGGGCATATGCTGTCCCTTGTAAACACGTGACGGATCAGAGGATGAACCGATAGAACCAACGCGACGGTGATGCATAGAACCGTGAGCAGCCGGACCGCCGTTCCAATTCCAGCGCACCATACCACCTTGGAAACCCTTACCAATGGAAGTACCGCTGACATCCACATATTCACCCGCTTTAAAGACGTCGGCCTTGATTTCCTGTCCGACCTTGTAATCCTTATTGTCGGTGGATTCAAATTCCTTCACATGCTTTAAAGGCGTGACACCTAATTTCTTAAAATAACCCAATGAAGGATTGTTCAGGCGGGATTCTTTCACAGAACCAAAACCTAAGGTCACCTTATTTGGCTTTTCTTTAACACCTAACACGGTGCAAGGACCAACCTCGACGACGGTGACAGGAATTGTATTCCCTTCCTTGTCGAAGATTTGTGTCATGCCCATTTTTTTTCCCATTAAACCGCGAATCATGTCTATTCTCCTACTGCTTGATCTCAACGTCGACACCGGCCGGCAAATTTAATTTGCGTAAGGCTTCGACGGTTTTAGATGTCGGGTTAACGAGATCAATCAAGCGTTTATGCGTCGCTAATTGAAATTGCTCGCGCGATTTTTTATCGATGACCGGTGAACGAAGAACCGTATACAGTTCTTTCCTGGTTGGTAACGGCACGGGTCCTAAGACCTGGGCACCAGTACGGATGGCTGTTTCCACAATTTCCTGGGTGGATTGGTCAATCAACCGGTGATCGAACGCTTTAAGTTTTATACGAATTTTTTGCATGAGTAATACCTTTATTTGATGATCTCGGAAATAACACCTGCACCCACGGTTCTACCACCTTCGCGGATAGCAAAACGTAATTCCTTGTCCATGGCAACTGGTGTAATTAATTCTACCGTCAACACAACGTTATCGCCAGGCATACACATTTCTTGACCTTCTGGCAATTCTGCAGTACCGGTCACGTCAGTGGTACGGAAATAGAATTGCGGGCGGTAACCTTTAAAGAACGGGGTATGACGACCACCTTCTTCTTTAGTTAAGATATAAACCGTTGCTTTGAACTTGGTGTGAGGCTTGATGGAACCAGGAGCGGCTAAAACCATCCCGCGTTCCATGTTATCTTTATCAGCACCGCGTAACAATAAACCAACGTTATCCCCTGCTTGACCTTCATCCAATTCCTTACGGAACATTTCAACGCCGGTGACAACGGTCTTGGTGACAGAATCACGTAAACCAACCACTTCAACTTCTTCGCCAACCTTGCAACGGCCGCGTTCAATACGACCGGTGGCGACAGTACCACGACCAGAGATTGAGAACACATCTTCAACAGCCATGGAGAACGGCTTATCCAAATCACGGGCCGGTTGAGGAATATAGGCATCAACCGCATCCATCAAATCGAGGATACATTTGGCCTTACCAGTAAAATCTTCAGGATTGTTTAAGGCATCCAAGGCAGAACCCTTGATAATCGGGGTGTTATCGCCATCGAATTTGTATTTGGTTAACAAATCACGGATTTCCATTTCAACCAACTCTAATAATTCCTTATCAGCAACTTGATCGCACTTGTTCATAAACACAACGATCTTAGGCACGTTCACCTGACGGGCTAACAAGATGTGCTCACGGGTTTGGGGCATTGGACCATCGGTTGCAGATACGACTAAGATAGCACCATCCATTTGGGCGGCACCAGTAATCATGTTCTTGATATAGTCAGCGTGACCAGGGCAATCAATGTGCGCGTAGTGACGGTTAGCAGTGGTATATTCCAAGTGAGCGATATTAATGGTAACACCACGTTCCTTTTCTTCCGGCGCGTTATCGATAGAATCATAGGCGCGTGCTTCAGCTAAACCCTTTTTGCTCAACACCGTACTAATAGCGGCAGACAAGGTGGTCTTACCGTGATCAACGTGACCAATGGTCCCGATATTCATGTGTGGTTTACTGCGTGCGAATTTTTCCTTTGCCATGATAAAACCCTCCGTTTAATTGTGTTTAAATCTATAAAAATGTAATGCAATAACTTCTATTTAAAAATGAAGGTGCAGTATAACTTAATTAGCTGACCTTTGCAACAAATTCTTGACGGGCACCGATAATCTTCTCGGCAATATTGTTTGGAACCTGCGCATAATACGACGGTTCCATTGAGAATGATGCGCGTCCCTGTGTGAGTGACCGCAGTGCATTCGCGTAGCCAAACATTTCTGCTAAAGGAGCGTCGACAAGAGCGGTTTTTAATTTCCCGCGGTTGCCCGTTTCCTTAATCTGTGCGCGGCGCTTCATTAAGTCACCGGTCACATTTCCCCAATGCTCATCCGAGCACTCAACTTCAAGTTTCATAATCGGCTCTTGGAAAACACACGATGCTTTGCGTAATGCTTCCTTCATCGCTTGCTTACCAGCCAATTGGAATGACATTTCATCAGAGTCAACATCGTGGTAGGAACCATCAATTAACGTGACTTGCACATCGGATACAGGATACCCGGCCAAGACACCGTTTTGAATAGCGACTTCCATGCCTTCTTTAGCCGGCTTGATGAATTCGCGCGGGATAGACCCACCTTTAATCTTATCGATGAAGACAAAACCCTTACCTGATTCACCAGGTTCAACGTTAATCACCACGTGACCGTATTTACCACGACCACCGGACTGCTGAACATATTTACCCACAATATTTTCAACCGACTTGGTGATCGCTTCTTTGTAAGCAACTTCCGGGCGGCCAACGTTGGCATCCAGGTTGTTCTCACGCTTCATGCGGTCAACGATAATTTCCAAGTGCAATTCACCCATCCCGGAGATAATCGTCTGGGAGGTTTCATGATCAAATTTAACACGCAATGACGGATCTTCGTCGAGGAATTTACGCAAAACCATCCCCATCTTATCCTGATCCGCCTTGGTTTTAGGTTCAATAGCTAAAGAAACAACAGCTTCGGGCGGTTTCAAACCTTCCAACACGACCGGCTTATCTTCCGGGCATAAGGTATCGCCGGACTTGCTTTCCTTCAAACCGACAAAGGCCACAATCTCACCAGCGGACGCAGAAGAAATAATTTCCTGCTTATTGGAATGCATAACCACCATCTTGGCGATCTTTTCCTTCTTACCGTTGGAAGAATTCAAATAGTTTTGACCAGGCAGAAAACGGCCTGAATAAATACGGGTGAAGAAAATCTTACCGACATAAGGATCAGATGCAATCTTAAAGACCAAGCCAACCGCGACGCCATTGGCATCAGCAGTTAACGGAATTAATTGATCTTTATCATCAGGATTGTAACCCTTCATCGGGGGGATATCTAACGGGGAAGGTAAATAATCAACAACAGCGTCCAAGACCATCTGGACCCCTCTATTTTTCTTAGAGGTCCCTGTCAAGACAGGGATAAATTTACAGGCAATAACGGCACGGCGGATAGCCTTCTTTAGTTGGTCATTGGTGGGTTCCTTACCATTGAGGTAAAGATCAGCCATTTCATCATCAACATCCGCTAAACGCTCAACTAATTCATGACGGTAATTCTTGGTACGCTCTTTAAATTCTTCAGGCAAAGGCAGGCGGTCAAATTCGTTACCATCCACATCCTTGTATTGAATATATTGCCCATTAATAATATCAACCAAGCCCTTAAACTTATCTTCGGCCCCATCGTTAAACACGATCGCAGCGGCATTAGCCCCAAAACGGTCACGCATTTCACCGATAACACGATCGAAATCAGCACCTAGACGGTCAATTTTATTGATGAAGGCAATACGGGGAACATGATATTTATCAGCTTGGCGGTAGACCGTCTCGGTTTGAGGTTGAACACCGGAACAAGCACACAACACAATAACAGCACCGTCGAGAACCTTTAAGGAACGCTCGACTTCAATGGTGAAGTCAACGTGGCCTGGGGTATCGATAATGTTGATGCGGTGATCTTTCCAAAAAGAAGTGGTTGCAGCCGCCGTAATGGTGATCCCGCGTTCCTGCTCTTGCGGCATCCAATCCATCGCGGTGTTACCATCATCGATATCACCCATTTTATGGATAACACCGGTGTAATATAAAATACGCTCGGTCGTCGTGGTTTTACCCGCGTCGATGTGAGCGATAATACCAATATTGCGAAACATGTTGAGGGGGATCGTATTAGCTGACATTGTCTATTACCAGCGCAGATGGCTGAATGCACGGTTGGCTTCAGCCATTTTATGGGTTTCATCACGCTTCTTAATGGCGGGACCTTCAGATTTATATGCAGCAATTAGCTCTTCAGCTAACTTAACATCCATTGGCTTACCCTTCTTGTTGCGGGCAAAATCACGCAACCAACGCATGGCTAA
>CAYNTZ010000042.1:8311-13067 GCA_964400365.1 uncultured Planctomycetales bacterium
CCATTGGCTTACCCTTCTTGTTGCGGGCAAAATCACGCAACCAACGCATGGCTAAGGATACACCACGGCTTGGCGCCACATCAGTTGGGACTTGATAGGTGGCCCCACCAACACGGCGAGCCTTAACTTCAAGACGAGGACGGGCATTTTCTAAAGCCTTGGTTAAAGCCTTAATACCACTCTCTTCTTGCGTCTTTTCACGTAAGGTTTCCAAGGCATTATACATAATAGATTCAGCAATCGTCTTTTTACCTTCAATCATCAAGATAGCAATAAAACGGGATACTAAATCACTATTAAACTTTGGGTCTGGCAATACTTGCCGTTTTTCAGCGCGTCGTCTTCTCATTACTTCTTTTTACCTTTTTTAGTACCATATTTAGAACGAGATTTATTACGGTTAGCTACCCCTGAAGTATCTAACGTCCCGCGTACGATGTGGTAACGCACGCCAGGCAAATCTTTAACACGACCGCCACGAACTAAGACGATCGAGTGTTCTTGTAAATTATGACCTTCCCCAGGAATATAGGAAGTCACTTCAACCTTATTTGACAAACGCACACGCGCGATTTTACGCAACGCTGAGTTAGGCTTCTTTGGCGTCATGGTCTTAACCTGTAAACAAACGCCCCTGCGTTGCGGGCAAGATGTTAAGGCAGGAGACTTACTACGCTTGGACTTCAGCGCCCTGCGGTGCCGTATTAACTGAGATATCGTTGGCATATTTTACCATTTCCACATTGTTATATTCACTGATGCCCGTACCGGCCGGAATTAAGTGGCCGACAATGACATTTTCTTTCAACCCACGTAAAAGATCTATTTTACCAGATGATGCAGCTTCTGTCAAGACTCTTGTTGTCTCTTGGAAGCTTGCGGCAGAAATAAAACTCTCCGTCGTCAAACTCACCTTTGTGATACCTAATAATAGTGGTGTCGCTTGAGCGGGTTTCCCTTTTTTCTTTAAGATCGCTTCGTTGCCCTTTTTGAACACGATACGATCTACCTGATCCCCTACTAAAAATTCACTGTCGCCGGAATCATCAATGCGCACCTTCTTCAACATTTGCGCAATAATAATTTCAATGTGCTTATCGTTAATGCGCACACCCTGCAAACGGTAAACTTCTTGAACTTCGTTAAGTAAGTATTCTTGCAGAGCCTTATCCCCGCTGACGCGTAAGATGTCATGCGGAACAACTGGCCCGTCAGTTAATTGTTGACCAGCGAAGACATGATCGCCTTTGTAGACGTTCGGGTGCTTACCATGAGGAATAGTGTACTCCTTAGCCATACCGGTCGCAGACTTAACAACGATGGTACGTAAACCTTTTTTATCTTCACCGAATTCGCACGTACCGTCGATTTCAGAGATAACCGCCGGATCCTTTGGCTTACGGGCTTCGAATAACTCAGCAACACGCGGCAAACCACCGGTGATGTCACGGGTCTTTGAAGCACCGCGCGGGATCTTGGCAATCAACTCACCAGCACCAACCGTATCCTTGTCATTCACAAGGATGTGGGCACCAGTAGGAATAGAATAGATACCAACGACCTCACCCTTCTCATCATTAATGATGATTTGGGGATGGAATTCTTGTTTGTGTTCAACTACAACACGTTCAACCACACCGGTTACAGGATTTTCTTCGCGTTGGAAGGTTGTCCCTTCGATTAAATCTTCAAAGGAAACCTTACCCTTGGCTTCTGTAATGATCGGAATCGTATACGGATCCCAGCTAGCCACAATTTCACCCTTGGTGATATTATGCCCATCAGCAAAAGCAATCGCTGCACCTTGAGGCAATAGGTGACGTTCGAATTCACGGCCATACTCATTATTAATCGAGATAGCGCCGTTACGGTTTAAAACGATATATTCCTTGCCACGCTGAACAACACGCAACTGATGGTATTTCAATACACCATCTTGCTTGATCTTAATAAAGGATTGTTCAATGGTACGAGACGCAGTACCACCGATGTGGAAGGTACGCATCGTTAATTGTGTACCAGGCTCACCGATGGACTGGGCAGCAATAGTACCCACCGCTTCACCGATTTCAACCATGCGCTGATTAGAAAGGTTGCGGCCATAACACTTGGCACACACACCTTGATCAGCTTCACAGGTTAAAACAGAACGGATACGTACTTTTTCAATGCCTAATTGCTCAATCACATCAGCCTTCTCTTCGCTGATGATTTCGCCGGCAACAACCACCTGCGTATCTGTAACAACGTCCAGGATATTATCCAAGGCGACGCGACCAACAATTCGCTCTTTTAAGGAAACGACTAATTCATCACCCTCAGTAATTGCTGCAACAGTAATGCCATTAACAGTACCGCAATCAATAACATTAACAACAACTTCTTGAGCAACATCAACTAAACGACGGGTTAGGTAACCAGCGTCGGCAGTCTTTAAGGCCGTATCCGCGAGACCCTTACGGGCACCGTGGGTCGAGATGAAATACTCCAACACAGTCAAACCTTCACGGAATGATGCTGTAATGGGGTTTTCAATAATTTCACCGGAAGGCTTGGCCATCAACCCGCGCATACCCGAGAGCTGGCGAATCTGTAATTTAGAACCACGCGCCCCAGAGTCAGCCATGATGTAGACCGGATTAAACGCATCCATTTTCTTAAACACCAAGTCAGACAAGGTTTCTGTCGTATGGGTCCAAATGTCGATAACCTTATTGTAGCGTTCACGGCCGGTGATAATACCCTTACGGTATTGATCATCAACCTTGGCCACTTCACCCTTAGCCGCCGCAATAATTTTTGGCTTATCTTCAGGGATGGTTAAATCAGACATCGAAATTGAAATACCAGCTTCGGTAGATTTAGCAAAACCTAACGCCTTCACATCATCCAATAATTTCACGGTTTGATGCTGGCCAAAACGCTTATAGCAATCGGCGATCACTAAACCGATGCGCTTCTTATCTAATAGTTCATTCACGAAACCACAGCCAGCAGGCAAGACTTCATTAAAGAAGACACGACCAACCGTTGTTTCAATGATTTTTGTCGAAGAAACCTTAATCTCTTCTTCCTTCTTAGCCTTATCTTTAACTTCAGGATGGATAATCATGGAGGACTTCTCTTGACCCCATACTGGCGTATTTAAACGCAACTTGATACGGGCATGTAAATCCACAAAACCATCCGTATAAGCCACCTTGACTTCGTCAATGGAACCAAACAAATGACCTTCACCACGAGCTCCTAAACGCTCCTTGGTTAAGAAATACAAACCAAGAACAATATCCTGCGTCGGAGAAACGATCGGACGACCGTCAGCCGGCGAGAACAAGTTATTGATAGATAATAGTTGCAGCCGGCATTCAATTTGCGCTTCAATAGACAATGGCACATGAACAGCCATCTGATCCCCGTCGAAGTCAGCGTTAAATGCGGTACAGACTAGCGGATGCAACTTTATAGCCTTACCTTCAATCAAAACAGGTTGGAAGGCTTGGATGGACAAACGGTGCAGCGTTGGAGCACGGTTTAACATGACCGGGTGATCTTGAATCACTTCGTCTAAAATATCCCAGACCTCGATCTTGGCGCGCTCGACCATGCGCTTAGCGCCCTTGATGGTGTGCACAAAACCTTTTTCGCGTAATTTGCGGATAATAAAAGGTTCAAATAATTCGAGCGCCATCTTCTTAGGCAAACCGCATTGATGCAAACGCAATTCAGGACCGACGACGATAACAGAACGGCCGGAATAGTCAACACGCTTACCTAACAAGTTCATACGAAAACGGCCTTGCTTACCCTTTAACATATCGGATAAAGACTTCAAGGGACGATTACCAGAACCCAACACCGGACGACCATGGCGGCCATTATCCAACAAGGCATCCACCGCTTCTTGCAACATGCGCTTCTCATTACGCACGATGATTTCCGGCGCGTTTAAATCAATTAATTTCTTTAGACGGTTATTACGGTTAATAACACGGCGATATAAATCGTTTAAGTCGGACGTCGCGAAACGGCCGCCTTCTAGCGGAACTAAGGGACGTAAATCCGGAGGAATAACCGGCAGCACATCTAAGACCATCCACTCGGCATTGTTACCAGAAACCTTAAAATCTTCGACGATCTTTAAAGTCTTGGCGATCTTCTTGAAATTAGCGCCTGCGGGATTAGCATCAGCCAAATCCTTGCGCAATTTCTTGCACAAGGCGGTCATGTCTAATTCCTGCAATAAGTCACGCACAGCTTCCGCGCCAATCTTTGCCTTAAAAGAACCACCGTGCTTAACCAACGCTTCTTGGTATTCATCTTCAGAGAGGAATTGCTTCTTCTTGAGCGGTGACGTACCTGGATCAATAACAACATATTCTTCGTAGTAAATTAATTTTTCCAAATCACGCAAACCAACCTGCATGAGCGCCGCAAGGCGTGAAGGAACGGCTTTGTAGAACCAAATATGCGTAACAGGGCAAGCCAATTGGATATGGCCCATGCGTTCACGACGGACAGATGAACGAGTCACCAAAACGCCGCAACGGTCACAGGTAATACCTTTGAACTTAATGCCCTTGTATTTACCGCAATTACATTCCCAATCACGCATAGGCCCGAAAATCTTTTCGCAGAAAAGACCATCCTTCTCAGGCTTCAAGGTGCGGTAATTTAAGGTTTCGGCCTTTTTCACGGCACCCGTGGTCCATGACATGATGATGTCGGGAGAAGCTATTCTAATCGTGATACGATCTTG
>CAYNTZ010000043.1:0-12951 GCA_964400365.1 uncultured Planctomycetales bacterium
GGAATGATAAAGCCCAGTATCAAGCATGGCTTAAAACCCCTGCCGGCAAAGCAGCAGTTATCAGCGCAGCGATGATAGGTTACAAAGGAGAGTTTGCGGATCTAATTTCAGTGGCTATTAATGGAGTTGTACAGCAAGTTGGTTTATCAAGAAGAAATATAGGCGTGATTCGATATGAGCAAGTTAAAAGAGAAGCTACTAAGAATATAAGGGATTTGCGAAGGAACATACAGGTGCAAGGGGGCAATGTTTCTATTAATGGAGTTAGTATTTCTAGAGAATCTTTTATAAATCTCTTAAAGGGAGTAAATATTGAGATTGGTCGTCAGGCATTAGATGTTTCGCAGCATTTAGAAGTTTTGCCAGAATTAAAGAAACTCTTTGGCTCTGTGTTTACAAGTGGTTTTAGTCAAACACGGTTCTCGAACCCAAATTCAATTGTATATGAAGTAACGCAAGAAAATAGAGATGCTTTTAAAGTGTTGATTGATGATCTTTTGTACATAGTGCAACATAATTCCCAATATGGGGGGATTTATTTTGATGCAGACTTGGTTTTGAAAACAGTGGAGAAATTGAGAGGGAACATTAAACATGAATTCTTTGCTATACCAAAAGGTCAATTGATTGATAACTATTTACCGCTTGGTCATAGGTTTACAAGAGATGAGCATGATGTGATTGTTGGAGTGGTGGCTCCGTATCTTAGGGCTCAGGGTATCAGAATTAAGCCATATTTAGAGCTTTACACAGGAGACCCAGAGGAGGATCCTGAATCATCAATAACTTCGGAATATGTAACAGTGCTTGGAGCCAGAGAAGCATGGTCAATAAACACAAATGATTCTCTTGATTTGTTAAGAAAAAGAATATATGCGCTATTAGACAGGTTTTTGGTTGATAATGGGGGTATTCAACCAGAAATGAAAAGGTTTTCTGATGTTGCACCAGTAGCCAACGCAGCGATGGTTGGCGTTACTGATGATCCGGGGTTAACAACCTTTATCACTTCTAATTCATTCTTTAATTTCACAATGAAGAGGGCTGATTTTATAACCTCTCAAACAGAAGCTTTGAAATTGATCCCTGGAGAAATTCGTAAGAAATTAGTCGATATTACAAGGAATATTCAGGAAAGTTCCAAGGTTGATGCCCCTCGTAAGGGCATTGCTGTGTTTAGTCGTGTTAAGCCGCAGTATGGGTATACGGAAGACCAGGTAAAAAGAGATATTGAATCCATGATGAATTTAATAACCTTCATTGGTGATATATATAAGGAAATGGGTAACGGCGATGTGCAAGGCCTTACTGCTGAAGGCCAAGCCAACATGGTAACTGAAGGGTATCATAATCATGTGCATAATCTTAATGTAACCTTGGCTAATTTACTTATTGCTTCAGGTAAGGGTTTGATTAAGACGCGGGAAGACTTAATCCGTGCTGTTTTAGGGGGAATTTTTCATGACTTTCATATTCGTGCTGCCTATGGCCCTGACGGAAAGACACGCACCCCTGCCTTGGTCGACGAGACCATACGCCAGTTAGGTTATTTATTAGGAGTGCCTGGCTATGAAGAGTATCAGCCTGCTCCAGGGAGCAATTCCAAACTTCAAGAATTTCTAAGTTCACACGAGAATTTGAAAGAAACCTTCCGCCTAAAGATGATGGAGTTATTAGGGGTTGCTATCCCAGCGGGTTTATATGATCAGCTTAACGGTGTCTTGGCCCTTGATCAGTTGGCCCTTGTGAAGACAGGTGAAACAACCATGATTATCCGCAGGACAGTTGAAGAAGTATCTAAGCTCAACAATGTTTACCAAGAGAAATTACAAGCGATTTTTCCTGATATTGTAGCCTTGATTAGACGTACGGATTTTCCTTCCAATGTCGCGCCTATTCCGCCGGTTTTTATGGCTTATAAAGGTAAGCTTGAAGCCTTGCGTGATGCCTATGAAGCATCGATGGAAGAAGGCATCAAGGATGAAAATATTGATGCTATATTGGAGAATATGCGCATCAATATTGTTGCTTGGGTATCTGAGATTGATGCTTCCGATAAGACAGAGGCTCAAAAGAAACAGGCGGTGGCTTGGCTTGTGCGTAATCAGGAAATAGAAAGTAATTATTTAAACTCTCTTAAAGGCGTTTTAGATAGTAAGAAACGATTAGCCGTTCATCAAATGGCTCAAGGTTTGGAAATTGGTGACCAATCCGTTTCCCTATGGTTAGCTACCCCGCAATTAGCCACTAAGATTACGGAAGGCTTAAAGAGGGAAGTTCCTATTGTTAGTGTTTTGGGCAATTATTTCTTCTTCTATATGCCGCAATTATTAAAGCCTAAGGTGTTAAGTTATATTGAGGCATTACCTATTCAAGAAAGGAATAAGTTTCTGACCAATCTTGAATATTTTGCGGCCTATGCTACGAATTATATTCAAACAATTAAGTCGCTGACAGTTGTAGAAGCTCAGCCAGGTATTATGGCTAATAAAGAATATAAGTCTTTTGCGGATACGCCGCGGCTTGATGCTATCCGTGATGTTGTTGAGAAACAGAGGGCGATGGGCAATGAAGTTCTTGTTGGAGCAGCTGCCGCAGAATTATTAAAGAACCCTGTGATTGGTTTATTAGAAAGTTCCCTGAAGGACTGGGATCGCCGGAAATTATGGGTTTACAATAAGCTAGGTGTTTATTGGAGTGCGGGGCAGGATAATCCATTGCCTGTACGCATGTCAATGGAAGATGTGGTGGATGCTTTTCATGAAGGCGATTATATGGGCGGCACGCTGTCTGCCCGTGACATTGCCTATGTATTAGGTATTGCTGAAGCAGAGAGATTATCTAATGGCGCCTTCTCTCGTGAGTTAGCAAGATACAGGTCCTACATTGATGGGAAAGAAAGTGGGGTTGATTTAAGAATTGATTTGTTTAATACAATTATGGCCACCTTACAGGAATCCCGCCGCATTAATCACACGGCGAAAATTAAAGCCTTGGGGCAAGATATGTCCGTTGGTGAGTTGCCTTTAGAAACGCGTTTACAAATGGTCGATTTAGTGGCACAGGTATTAAACGACATCAAGTTGACAAATCAACGGGAAGTTCAATTGGTGTTAGATGAAGGGCAGGGGTCAGCTAATCGTACTGTACTTGCGACGCACATTACTTTTAAAGGCAAGAATGAAAGCATGTATTTCTTGGATTTGTTTCATATGCCGGCTGCGGAGGGGGAAGATTCTCCTTTAATGGGGAGGTTTATGCAGGAAGGAGCCAGGGTTTATATAGGACAGGTGATAGGTGGTCGCGATGGCTTGGAAGATTTTTTCAAGAAGATTAGAAGAGCTTTAATTCATGATGTTGGCAAGCCTTACCAAGAGCAGCTTTTTCATAGCACATTTTGGGATCTTGAGAATTACTTAATTGGCCCTGATAATGCCGAAGATGGTCCAGGAGCATTACTGATAGAAAATGAAGAGGTTAGCTTAGAGAATGCAAACTTATCTGTTCAGGGGGGCAGCGCCGCAATGACAGCCCAATACGATTTAGATTTGTGGCGTGCCAATGCAAATGAGCAGGTGCTTGTTGAGATTGCAGATGCTGTTGCCACGTCAGTGATTAGTGGCCGCGTTCAAGATGCTTCTGCTGAAACTGGGGTTGTTGAGGCAAAAGCTGTTCGGAGCGCAAGAGAGAAATACAAAGGTCAATTCGAGCAGTTAAAGGCTGATCTTTTAGAATACCTGCAAGGTGAATTACCCGGTTTGAAAGAGATTCGGGGTGCGCAAAACCGCAGGTTTCTTAGGTCAGACGTCGAGCGTATTGTTGTTAATAATAATCCCAGGCTAACAACTTCAGATGAAATCAGGAAAGCCGCGGAAGAGTATGCGCGCGGCAGGGGTGAGGTGTTGGTGGATACATATGCTGAATTAGCTCAACCAGAGTTTAGGGGATCAGATTTACAGCAGATCTTTGACATTGCTTGGCTTAAAGCAAGATTTGGCTTAGAAAATGAGCTGCATGATTTATTGGATAAGGGTGGTTTATTAAATTTAAGGAATATTCCTTTGAGAAGCAAGGGCCAATTCTTAGAGGGGGAGGCAAAAGATAGCGTTATTGCAGCATCTACCTTGTTGTTTGAGCGTTGGGAACTTGTAGATAAGAAGGAAAGGATGGAAAGAGATATGCAAACGTATCCATTAAGTGGTGGGGAGCAGATTTCTTCCGCATTTCTTAATGATTACAGTGGGATTATTGAGGGCATTAACTTAAAAGGCGAGCAATTGCCACGTAGTGCAGCGATGACGGGTCAAAAGTCATTGAGAAAAATTCTAAGTGACATTGAGATGACCATGACAAGTGCAAGTGGTTTTAATGTAAAGGTTAAAGTAAAGGCTAAGCCTGCCGGCTATGGTAATAGCGGTTTTAGTTTAAGTTTGGATGACAAGGATTTGCAGATGCAAGTGCCTTTAGGCAGAGCTGACACCATTGGTGTTAGTGGGCCATTCTTAATTATTAGCCATGAATTGCAAAGCACCGGAGTAGTCAATCAATTCTTGGAAGTGTTTTATGTAGAAAATGTGAATAGTTCTAAAAGGGTAGATTGGAACAATATTGAGGTCTCTATGTTGGAGTATGGTGTTGAGGTGAGGCAGCAATTTACTGATATGCGTTTTGCTTTTACCCAAGAGGGGAATGTTCAAATAGGTTATGGTTCGTCTAATAAGATTCTAGGTACCATTGATTTAACGCGTTTGGAAAAAATAGTTAAGACGTTTGGCATAGGTGGACGAATAACTTTAAAATTAGATAGTGATACGAATCCAGTCGAAGTAAAAGTTAATGAAATTCCATTTATGTCTCTTCAGGACGGGAAGACAACAACTATTTATAAGTGTTTAATACTTTCTGGGAGCAGAGCAGGAGAAACTATTCTTGTTCAGCGCAATTCCCTAGGAGACATGGTTGAGTTAAGGGAGAAGAAAGCAAGTGCCAATGCAGCGATGACGGCTACAAGGGTTAAGTTTAGCGAGGATGAGATCGGCTCAGAAGGGCATTTAAGAGAGGATGTTCTTAGGGCTTTTGCTCTTTTAAAGGAGATTATAAAGTTGAACAATGTTGAGGTAGAAAAAGATGCATGGAGCTTCCCTTATTATCCTAAGGTGTCAGCATTAGAAAGCGATAAGGAGATGGAAATAGATTATATCATTAGCCTTATTTTGATTGAAATTGAAAAGGAAATGAAAGATCCACAGTTTGATGATTTATATTCAATGGGCGATTCACGCGACAATATCCGATACCGACTTCCTTATGATGATAACAAGGGCGATCCAGGGGGAAATAATAGGAGGCGTATTGAAGCCCTTATTAAGACGATGAGGCAGCTGATTATTGCTAAAGAAGAAAGATTGCTTAGTTGGAAAGATGAGAATCCTGAGGGGGATGCTGCCATGTCACCTGGTGGTATCGACCTTGATGCTAATAAGATGGGCATGAAGGTTTCTAAGGAAGGGGCAGGGGTTGATATTACCTTTGACCCTAGCCTAGTTGAGCGCATGAAGCGGGATGGTTTCAATGGTTTTATCCCGGTTATTATCAATATCACACCTGTGACCAATATTCTGCCGCTATTAGGCTTAGCACCACGCAAGGAAGAGGAAGAAAAACTTGCGGGGGTGTAAACTGGATTCCCGCCTTCCCTGCCTGCCGGCAGGCAGGGCAAGAATGACAGATGTGGCCGCTTGGGGAATTTTCCTCAAGCGGCTTTTTAATTTTATGCTATACTTATTTTGATGAAAATGTTGCATGACTTCCAAGGATTAAATATTCGTTTGACTGATGAGCGCCTACATCATATTCAGGAACACCCTGAAATGAAGGCGATGTTGAAAGCTATCAAAGAAACGATTATTCATCCAATTAAGGTGGTGCAGTCTATTAGTGATAAATCAGCACGGTTATATTATCGTTATTATTTAGGGACGAAGGTTGGGGATAAATATTTGTGCGTGGTGGTTAAGGTGTCATTAAATGACGCATTTGTGCTGACGGCGTATTTAACAGATAAAATGAAGAAAGGAGAAATCCTATGGCCAAAAAAATAGTTAAAATTTGGTATGATAAAGAAGGTGATTATTTAGAAGTAATGTTTGATAAGAAAGCTGGTTTCTTTCGTGAAACCAAGAATGATCATATTATGCAAAAGGTTGATCAAGCAGGACATGTTTTAGGCTTTGCTATTATGGGAGTTAAAGATTCTGCTCGTAAGCCATTGCAAATAGCATTAAGTTTAACGTAACCCTCATGGTATTCTTTAAAAATTTAGCTGCGATTGTTTTATCCGCCTTCTTATTAATTGTTTCCTATCCGCAGATTGAATGGGCGCCGTTGAGTTTCGTGGCCTTGGTGCCTTTGTTATTTGCCATTGATGGGCAAAGGCCATGGGTTGCCTTCCGTCGGGCTTTTTGTTGCGGAGCCTTATTCTTTGCCGGCACCTTGGGCTGGTTTGTTTATGTCACCTACCCTGGTGCCGCAATGCTTATTGCCTACCTGGCGCTGTATATCGCGCTTTTTGGCTTAGCTGTTGTTTATTTTAAATACCTGCCGTTATTGCCGCGTTTATTTATAGTATCTGCCGCATGGGTGATGTTGGAATTTATCCGGGCCCATTTCTTGAGCGGTTTTGGCTGGGTCTCCTTAGGGCATTCACAATACCAAAACTTACTGCTTATTCAGGTTGCGGACATAACCGGCATTTATGGCGTATCATTCATCGTGGTCTTGGTGAATATGCTTGTTTTTGAGAGCATTAAGGTTGCTTTGGGGCATAACCCCAAGGCCTTGATTGGTCGTGCCCAGGTTATTGTTTCTGTTATTTTATTAGCGGTCTTGGCGTATGGTTTTATTGTCTTGACGCGTCCATTGGCGTACCCCTCGGTTAAGGTGGGGGTGATACAGCCTAATGTGCCATTAAGCATCTCGTGGGAGCCAAGCCTGCAGCCTGATATTGTAAAGAAGAATATCCGGTTAACAAGGTCATTGAAAAAAGAAAATCCTGAAATCATTATTTGGCCGGAGACATCCGTGCCTGGCGTGGCTGATGAGGTGCCGCAATTGATTGGGCAGGTGCATCAGGCTGCAAATGCCTTGCAAATCCCTATTTTATATGGGGTGATGGTTCAGGAGAGGGGCAATTATTATAATTCAGCCGTGTTGGCATCTGCGGATGGGCGGGGTAGTCAGCGATACGATAAGATGCACCTGGTGCCTTTTGGTGAATATTTGCCCCTGCGTCCCCTGTTAGGCTGGATTAGCCGTTTTGTGCCGCTGGAAGATTTTAGTGCTGGTCGTCGATATACTATTTTTAACGCAGGCTGTCCACAAAAGGCTTTTGGGGTATTAATTTGTTTTGAAGATACCGTAAGCGAGGTTCGACGGGGTTTTGCATTGCAGGGGGCAAGGTTCTTGGTTAATATGACCAATGATGCATGGTTTGAAGACACCAAGGCGCCTTTCCTGCATCTTCAGGCATCCGTTATTGGGGCGGTTGAAAATAAACGTTCTTTAGTGCGTGCGGCGAATACCGGGGTGAGCGCATTCATTGATCCCTTTGGCCGGTTGGTCAAGGTTGCGGCGAATGATGATGGTAAAAAATCTTTTGTCACGGCAACCGCGGTTGCTTCTGTGCCGCTGCTGACACAGCTTACTTTCTATACAAAGTACGGAGATGTTTTTGCATTTTGTTGTATTTTGGTTATACTATGGAGCATATGCAAAAGAAAATTCTTTTAATTGATGATGATTCGGGCGTGCATTTGATAACCACGCCTATTTTAACAAACGCGGGTTATCAGGTTGTTTCAGCCAAAAGCGGCGAACAAGGCATCCAAGTGGCCTTAGACCAGCGCCCTGACCTTATTTTATTGGATGTGATCATGCCTGGCATTAAAGGCCGGGAGCTATGCGTGAAGATAAAGTCTTACGCGGTGTTAAAAGGTATCCCAGTCGTATTTTTTACGGCCCTTGATTCTGACGATGCGATTGCCGCTGAATTAAAATTAGGTGCTGTTGCCCACTTGACAAAACCAGTTGATCCTGCCGAGCTTGTTAAAACAGTTAAAGAAATTATTGGATAAGACGATGAATAAGGATGCTGTTAAGAAAACCAAACGCACCTTGGCCCGCGGTGCGTATCATTTTTTTATGTTTTTATTTTGGGTGACTCCCTACCCGTTGATTAAGGCCATGAGCAATGGGTTAATTTCTTTTGCTTATAAGATTGTCCGTCGCTTGCGTAAGAATGCGATGGAAACGTTGACCTTAGCTTTTGGTACGGAAAAGACGCGTGAAGAGTTAGAGAAAATTTGTAAGGATTGTTTTTACAATGCTGGCAAGGGGGCTATTGAAATGGGCGCTTATACGACGCGTCCGGCGATGATCTTAAAGAACTTTCGTTTCGAAGGCAATTCCCGCCAATATTTGGAGGATGCTTTAAAAGAGGGGAAGGGGGTAATGGCGGTTTCAGCCCATTTCGGGAATTTTCCTTTAATGCTATTATATTTAGCCCAAGCAGGTTTTCCAACGAATGCGATTATCCGTCCAGCCCGTGATGAAGCCATTGAAAAACATTTTCAGGAAGCGCGGGTCCGTCTGAAATTAAAGACAATCCATAGTTACCCGCGTGAAGCTTGTGTGCGCCAATCGCTTAAGGCGTTGCGCGCGAAAGAATTGTTGGTGGTTCTTTTAGACCAGAACACCGGAAGCAAGTCAGGTGTTTTTGTTGATTTCTTTGGGAAGAAGGCCGGAACATCGACGGGCCCAATTGTCTTTGCCTTGCGCACAGGCAGCCCTATCCTGCCTATCTTTACAGTGCGGGATGGTGAAGACTCGCATAAGATTATCATTGAGCCGCATTTTTATTTAGAAGAAAAGGCGACGGATGAAGAGACGCTACAATGGAATGTGCAGAAGATAACTAATATTATTGAGAAATATATCCGCCTGTATCCTAAAGAATGGGCATGGATGCATCGCCGGTTTAAGAGTAAACAGGGGGATGATAATGAATAAGGCCTTATTTTTTATGGGCGGGTTCGTCTTGATTATTGTTGGTATGACCATGGTCTTGCGTGATTGGCCGTCGGTGGTTATTGTTTTTAAGGGGTTTAGCGGGCCTTTATTGGCAGTGGCTGGGATGGTTGTCCTGTTTGCTGCGACGCTTAAAAATAATAATGTTTAAAGTAGTTATCTTTGACTTAGATGGCACCTTGGTTAATGCGTATCCTGCGGTAACGCAGAGCGTCAATGCTGTTTTAACTCAATTGGGTTTCCCTAAGCGCAGTGCGGCCGTGATAAAGGCATCGGTTGGTTGGGGGGATCGGCATCTGATGGCGGGTTTTGTGGGTGAAGAGTTGGCTGATAAGGCAATTAAAATTTACCGCCCACATCATGCAAAGGCTTTGGCCGCAGTTGGCGGTGTTCGTTTTTTAAGTGGGGCGCAGGCCACGTTAAGATATTTAAAGAAACAAGGCTATAAGCTGGCTATTGCCAGCAACCGCCCATCAAGGTTTACGCGGATTATTTTAAAAGTCTTAGGGTTATCCAAGGTTTTTGATGCGGTGTTGTGTGCGGACCAGTCGCCGCGCCCAAAACCATATCCCGACATGTTGTTAAGCATTGCCAGGCAATTTAAGGTAAGGCGTTCAGAGGTATTATACGTTGGTGACATGACCATTGATGTGTTAACTGGCCAGCGGGCGGGTATAGCGACGGTGGCTGTTTCAACCGGTTCAAGCACGGTTCAAGAATTAAAAGCATTGAAACCTAAGCAAATCATCGCTAGAATAAACCAATTAAAGCAAACAATAAATAGGAGCTGACATGAGTAAAAGATTACGTAAGGGTAAATTAAATTGGCGTTCAAAGAAGGCTAATCACGGATCAAAACCCGGAAAAGGTTAATTTGATGTATCCGTTGACGCAGCGGTTAATGTCTTTGGCTTTGGTGTGCTGCATCGCTTTGTATTCAAGCGGCTGCATTGCTATTGGCGCTGTTGCTGTTGGGGCTGTGGGTGGTTATGCCGTAAGCCGCGACACATTTGAAGGTGTGCAGAATAAGGGCCAGGAAGAAATCTGGGATGCGGCGCACACGGTTCTTTCTATTATGGGAACCATCAACCAAGATAGCCGTAAGCAGGGAGAAATCAATGCGACAGTTTATGGGGCTAGTGTGACGGTGACCGTTATGGCGGTCAATTTAACTACGACGAAACTGCGTGTTAAAGCCCGCAAAGCGTTGTTACCGCGTATCGGTCTTGCTCAAGATGTGTATACCAAGATCATCAATCAATTAGAGCGATAGTCCCCAGCCGTGTGGTCTTTTAAGCTTGTTGACATTTGGTCTTTTTTAAGTAGAATAGGTTTTCATTTTGTTTGAGATTTGCGCCGAGATAGCTCAGGTAGTAGAGCGCAGGACTGAAAATCCTGGCGTCCCCAGTGCAAATCTGGGTCTCGGCACCATTTCCCCCCCGTTGATAAAGTGGTATTTATGCTGGCTTAGCTCAGTTGGTAGAGCAGCGCATTCGTAATGCGCAGGCCGGGGGTTCAAATCCTCTAGCCAGCTTTTTTAACGTCTTCCCCCAAGACAGTTTATTAATTCCCCCCGTTACTAAGTGCAAAGACCTATGTTTTATTTAACACCTCAAGAGCGTTTTGCGCTGGCTTGTTTGTTGACTGTTTTGACCGTTGGCATTCTTATCAGTGTTGGCTTAAAGAAAGATGCCAAGGTGTTGCGCTGGGTTCAGGTGGCAGGGCCAATGCGTAACATAGGGCCGGTAGATTTAAATAAGGCGAGCCTAACGCAGTTAGAGAAATTGCCGGGCATAGGCTTAAAAATGGCAGGCCGGATACTTGATTATCGACGCACACATGGCTGTTTTACTTCCCCCCAAGAGTTGAAAAAAATAAAAGGCATAAGCAAGCGTAGCTACGCGTTATTGGAAGATGAGGTGATGTCCTCGCCTTGCGTGCAGGCAATGAGGAATCTTCAATGAAAACCCATCGCCCAGCGTTGATAGCAGCGATTTTCTTAAGCCTTGGTATTGTGGCTGGCCAATATTTAAGTTTGCCATTTTTTATTTGGGTGGGTTTATTGGCTGCTGTCGTGGTCATTGTTTTTGTAGATCGGCGGGTATGGTTAATTTACGTGGGGGTGTTTTTATTAGGAGGGGTATTAATCGGCAATGTCTATCGCCTGCCGCAAAACAGCGTGGCATTTCTGACCTATCATCAGCGTCAATCGATCAAGTTGGTTGAGGGCATCGTTGATTCCGCCCCAAGATTACTGGCCTGGGCAAGGGGCAAGCGCCAGGTTGTTGATTTAAAGGTGACGCGCGTTTTGATGTCCCAGGGCTGGGTGGAAAAATCCGGCAAGGTGCAGGTGAATGTATTTAAACCAGTCACTATTGCCTATGGCCAAAAGCTCCAGCTTGCTGGCAAACTCTACGCAGTTTATGCAGGAAAGCCAGGGGAGAAGTTCTCTTACCGACGGTATTTGCAGGAACAAGGTGTTTATTGGGCTATGAGTGTTGGTAGGCAATCCTCATTTGAAATAGTTGCTGAACATCAAGGTAATCCATTTGTAGCCGTGTCATTGGCTGTTAAGGATAGGGTAAAAGGAGTATTTACGCGCCTACTTGATTCTTCCCAAGAAGGCATGATCACCGCCATGGTCTTAGGAGAGCGGGGTGGCATTCCTAAGTGGTTGAAGGAAATATTTGTGAACACCGGCACGGCGCATATCATTGCGATTAGCGGCATGAACATGGCGATTATTACGGCTATTGTATTCTTTCTGCTGAAGTGTGCGGGTGCGTCAAGGCGTTGGCAATTAATGGGAACCAGTATATTTTTATTTGCCTATGCGTTTTTAACGGGCTGGTCACCATCGGTGGTGCGAGCCTGTATCATGGCATCTGTGCTCTTGTTTTCATTTGCCCTAGAGGCAGAAGGGGAGCCGCTTAATTCATGGGGATTGGCGGCGTTTATATTATTGCTGATGGACCCTAAGAATTTATTTGATATTGGCTTTCAATTATCTTTTGCGGCTGTGCTGGCTATTTTACTCTTGTATGAACCGTGCCGGCGTTGCTTGGTGTGGGCGCCGGATTTAGTGGCTAAGCCTGTAGCGATATCCTTAAGTGCCTGGGTGGGGACGGCTCCATTTATTTTTTATCATTTTAAAATGATAACCCCGGTGTCCATCATCGCCAACATCCCCATTGTGCCGCTCGCAGATTTAACCGTGGCCCTAGGTTTAGGCCTAGGTGTCACAGGCTTAATAGGCGATTGGTTAGCCATCCCCTTTGCCGCCTGCCTAAAAGCTGTCTTTAATTTAATGGTTATCTTAGCCAGCTGGTTTAATCAAATCCCCTGGGGGCATTTTTCATACCCTTGACAAGATTTAATTTCGTGCTATACTTAGCACTGTGGAGTTGAGAGTGCCAGAAGTTCTCAGCTCCTTTTTAAGCCGAAATAATTAGCAATGTGTTAATGTGAGTGCTAAGTATAACCATATAAAAGAGGAGGGAAATATGTCATTAGTTCAATGGAAACCAAGAAATACCGATGCTTTTCAAGAATTGTTGAATGATGATTTATTGTTCGCGCCGTTCTTGCCGGCCTCAGCTTTAGGCCGGGGCAACAATCAATTCTTGCCAGCCTTGGATGTGGCTGAGGATAATAACAGCTACACTATTAAGGCTGATTTGCCTGGGCTAAAGAAGGAAGATGTGCATCTATCCTTTGATAATGGGGTATTAACCATTGAGGGTGAGCGTAAAAGTGAAGAGGAAAAGCGGGAGAAGAATTATCACCGCATTGAACGCTCTTATGGCAAATTTGTCCGTAGCCTTAATTTGGGTGCGCAAATTGCTTCAGATAAGATTCAGGCGAATT
>CAYNTZ010000044.1:0-2890 GCA_964400365.1 uncultured Planctomycetales bacterium
GCCGGCCATCCGGTTCAATGGCCAACACTTTCTTCACATGCTGGGCCACAATGGGAGTACCAAAGGCATCCCCACACCCCACCTCAATGGCCGTCTCAAAACCATCAAACATCTTGGCGGGGAATTTATAACGAGCCAACACAAAACCCATATGCTTAGGGTCATTTAATAAACTGTAGGACGTCCACGGCCCCAAATCAATTGAATCAATAAACTGGTAATCCGTTCCTTGACGGTAGGCTTCTTGCTGGGTTAATTTCTTTGCCATAACAACCTTTCCTTAAAATTAATACGGACCTACAAAGGTATCAACAGATTTAAGTATCGACTGCGGCTTTTCTTTCTTATCCATTAATTGATACGCCACCGTCACCATATCTTCATACGTTGGATAAAAAGCATCTTCAAGGGTTTTAGACACCGGGCAAGGAGACTCTGGCCAGCCGATGCGTTTAATTGGCGCTTTTAAACTATCAAAGGCTTTTTCAGCCGCGATCGCCGCCACCTCCGCTGTAAAACCACAACGCAGCCAATCGGCATCCGCGGCAATTAAACGCCCTGTTTTTTGCACCGAAGCAATAATAGCCGCTTCATCCAAGGGCTGAATCGTCACTGGATCAATAATCTCAACGCTAATGCCAACCTTTTGCAACACATCCGCGGCTTTTAAGGCTTCTTCAACCATCAAAGATGTCGCCACGATGGTAATGTCACTGCCAACCCGAGCAATACGTGCCTTACCAAAGGGAATACGAAAAGTTTCTGTAGACACCATTGCTTTGATATCATAAAGAGCTCGATGCTCGAGAATAACTACCGGCTGTGAGACCGCTAAACTTTCCAGGATAATCCCCTTCATATCACAGGCATTGCTGGGCACAGCGACAATAAGTCCTGGGAAATGCGCTAAGACGGCTTGCAAATTTTGCGAATGTGTCGGCCCCTGCCCCCAACCCTTGCCAATAATACCGCGAATCACGATAGGTAACGATGACTGCGCATTATAAGAATATTTCCACTTGGCTGCATTATTGACCATTTGGTCGAGTGCTAAAAACATAAAATCATTACGCGCATGAACCAAGACCGGACGCTTACCATTTAAAGCTGCACCAATGGCCACCCCCGTCAACGCCCCTTCACAGGCAGGTGTATCAAAAACACGGGCGGCACCAAATTGCGCAAAGGCATCCTTGGTCGTATTAAAAATCCCCTTACAGTCATCGACGCCAAGTCCAAATATAAAAACATTAGGATCTTTTTGCATCCCCTGGACATAGGCTTCAGATATGGCTTGGGCGTAGGTAATTTCTCTTGTCATAATTATTCTTTTTTATAACATCAATGTTAATGCAATGGTGCTGTTGCCTTAGGCTAACGAATGCCTTTTGAAGCCAATTGCAATCTTCTATGTTTACTTTTAAGATTAGAAAAGATTGCCCTGGCTTCTCTAGGCTGAGTTAGCCTAAGGCAACAGCACCATTCACCGCACATTAATAAACATTATTCAATAACGTATCCGCCAATGGCCATGCACTAGATAACGCTTTAATATAAGCTTCATCAGATAATTGCTGCCATTTGTCTTCATTAGCTTTAATATCTGCTAATGTCATTATTCCTTCATCAAGCAACTTCTTAGTAAAACGCTTAATTGGACACTGATCCATCCAAACATCCACTTCTGCTTTAGTGCGATAACCACGGTCATAATCAAAAAGCGGCCCTACATGTTCACGCACCCGGTAGGTTAAACATTCTACAAAGGCAGGCTTACCCGTCTTACGGATCGTCTCAATTGTTTTAAGCAAGGTCTCGTAAACCAACCAAACATCGTTACCATCAATTTGCACCGTCAATAATTCCGGGATACGCACGCGTTCAAATATTTGCGATGAAGGCTGTCGAACACTTAAAGGAGAATGGGTTGAGTACAAATTATTTTCACATAAAAATAAGACTGGCCATTGCTTGGTCACCGCAAGATTTAAGGTTTCTGCAAAGACACCTTCTTCGATCGTCGCATCACCAAAAACAGCAACGGCCACATTGGGCTTAGCGTCCATCTTAAAAGCCAAGGCTGCACCAGCAGCAACGGGAATAGTTGCACCTAGGATTGGCGAGGCATAGATTCCTGCCCTGTGATCGGTTAAATGCGCGGAACCAGCACGGCCGCCGGCAATACCCGTAACCCTGCCGCAAAGCTCTGCAAAGAAAGCTTCAAAATCACCACCTTTGGCTAAATACGCCGCATGACAGCGATGCCCGGCAAAGACTTGATCGCCTTCCTTCAACGCTAAGGCTAAACCCGCGGCCACCGCTTCCTGACCAATGGATAAATGCGTCGGGGTGCGCATCATTTGTTCATTCGCATAAACCGAAACAATTTTTTCTTCAGCCTTGCGAATCTTAAACATGACGTCTAATAATTGTTTTTTAATAGCACTCATTGCAATTTAACCGTTTGCATGGTCTTAATATTAAAATAGCGCATATCATTCATGGAATCCGGGATCTTGCCCTCATCAAAGGCCTTCTTTAAATCACGCACTGCCTCAGCAATGGTATGCTTAGGCTCAAAGCCCAGGGCTTCCTTAATCTTAGCGGAAGAAATATGATAGGAGCGATTATCATTGGTGGGCTCAACCACGATTTCAATATTGTTATTCCCCAAATTATCCTTTACTAAATGGGCAATTTGATTCACCGTATGATTTTCATAACCAGCGTTAAAAATCTTACCCGCAATCTTTTCCTTAGGATACTTCAAGGATTCAACATATAAATCTGTCACATCCTCTATATGAATATTAGGACGCTTCTGTGCGCCACCAAATACCTTGATACGGTTATTATTCACCGCGTGATTGGTTAAAATATTCACCGTTAA
>CAYNTZ010000044.1:2990-12871 GCA_964400365.1 uncultured Planctomycetales bacterium
ATACCTTGATACGGTTATTATTCACCGCGTGATTGGTTAAAATATTCACCGTTAAATCAAGGCGTAGGCGCGGGGAATAACCGCAGACCGTGGCTGGTCTTAAAATCAACACGGTAAAATTATTGGTTTGTTCCTTTAGTAGGTGAGCCTCACACAGGGCCTTAAATTTAGAGTAATCAGTCAAAGGCTCCAGAGCTAAGTCTTCGGTAACATTAGGCGTTTCCTTGACCCCAGAAAAACTAGAGGATGAGGCAAAAATAACACGCTCTACCTTACTCTTCTTAGCAATAGCCACCAAGGGGAAAAAGGCATCGTAATTAATGGTCTTACTTAAATTAGGATTAAGCTCATAGCTAGGGTCATTGGAAATACAGGCCAAGTGAATAATCGCATCGGTGCCTGGAATTTCTTTTTCCAAGAGTGCTACATCACGGATATCACCCTTGATTTCGGTTAAGCCTGGATGCCCCTTCACCTGGGACAACACATCATCACCGTACAAATACAGGTCAATCACCTTAACCGCATAGCCGGCCTTCAACAACTTAGGCACCAAGACCGCACCCACGTAACCAGCTCCACCCGTCACCAATATATTTTTCATTTTAACTGTTCCTTACAAATTTGTGCCACGCGTTCAGGCGAAATATAATCCATGCAAAACTTATCAAACTTACACACCGGCAAAAAACACGGCATATGCGGGCACTTTAACGTCGACGGCACTACCGTCACATTAGGAACATCCTGCATGCGCAGGTAATTCGTCGCTCCATAAAGCGTCACCACCCGCTTGCCTAAGGCCTGGCCAATCGCCTGACCTAAGGAATCTGACGTAACAATCATCCGGCAGGACGCAATCCACTCAATATACTTGGATAAATTCTTATGTCCCTGCTGCCAGCTAACACTATATTTGACCTCTAAAATCTTTTCGAGTGATTTCCAATGGTCTTGCGGCCACGCCTTAGTCGGCCATTTACTGCCCACTGCATAATTAAAACCAATGTCAATCTTCTCTTTAATTTTGGTAGGCCGCGCCAAAACCAGACCCTGCCCGCGCCATTGCTCACCCACGGTTTCATAAAGAATCTCTAAGGCATTCTTATCAATATCCCGGTGATTTTCCTGACCAGCTAATAAATACTGGGTTGAACGTTTACGCGCCTCAATGCGATGATTCTTATCATTAAAATAAAAACCATACTTCACCTTGGCTGCAACTTGATTTAAAAAGGTGCACAACCCAATATCTTTCTCAAGATTAACTAGGACATCAAACTCCTGCTCGGCCAAGTCCTTTAAGGTTGACGTACCAAAAGTTAATAAACGATGAATATATGGATTTCCTTTTAAAAGCTGCCTGGCCTGCCAATCCGTGACCCAAGTCACTTTGTCGGCCTTATATAAATGCAATAAGGAGGTGCAAATTAAGACATCGCCTAAACTTACCGTCGTGGATATACCCCGGTCTAGGAATTCTGAAAAACCGGTCTTAACAATCAGTATTTTACGTGATCTTTTCATGAATTAATGGATAACAGGGACAGCGTCTTGCTTACCGTAGGTATTAACAACTTCCTGCACATATTCCTTATTATCCGCATAGGCTTCACCAACATTACGCACTTCCACGGATGAATGGCCAAACTCCTGGAAACGGTTATTCTTCACCTTAATATCACATGAATTGCATTTACCATACACCGCACAGGGCGCCCACTGGCCTAATAATTTAGGCGCCTCTTCATCCAAAAGATGCCCAATAGCAAAACGATTTGCATACAAATCCGAATGGCAGCGGAAAATAGAACCACCCGGATCAATTAGAAATTCTGAGGTGCGGCAATCCGCAGGCCGTAATTGCTGGGCATTCACCGCATCCGGATAACGCATCGTCCCATAATTCTTGCCATTATAAGGCCCTAGAAATTCTTTGAGGCGAAAATCAATACCCATATCAAGCGCCATTTGTTGGACTTCCCGGGTATGGGGCATATATTCAGGATGGTCAACTACCCAAACACCGACGGAATAGCCATGGTCTTTTAAATATTTAACACGCTTCAATAAAAGTATCGGATCTTGCTGACCCTTATGATAGGACACGCGGATTGACGCATAGGGCGAATCACGCTTAATACGCTCAGATGGTATTTGACGCATGAACTCATCCGGATCAAGCTCCAAATTGGTCAATAAATCAATAGGATGTTCGCTTTTAATACCCTTAACAATCTGGTAAAAATGCTTATGCACGGTGGGTTCTCCGCCTTGCAAGGTAATCGGCAGGTCGGCACGGGCGGATAAACGGTTAAGCCCGCGTATCCAATCTTCCCCGCTCATCCAGCGCTTTTTGACCAAATCCCCACCATGATGATTAATGCAATAGGAACAGCGCAGCATACAGGCAAAGGATAAAAAAGCCGCAATATAATTAAACCGCTGCGGCAAAACGATTGGCGTTAATTCATTGGACATATGTTGATATACTACTATAAAAAAAGATTTAGAACAATTACCGAAAATTAAAACTTAGGCGCTATTCCCCACTCTTGATACAAGCCAAAAATTCATTAAAACTCTTAGCCTCCAAGGACTTGCCTACCAATCCCACCTTACTGTAGGTCTTTGAAATATCAGAAAGAATCTCTAGCTGTTTCTCATGGTCACCTAATGGAGTTAAAATTAAGAAAATAAGCCTCGCTTTTTCACCATCCGGAGCATCAAAATCAACCCCCGCTTTTGATATACCGACCACCATAATTGGTTGGGTGATATTAGCCAAGCGTGCATGCGGGACCGCCACCCCATGTTCTAAGCCAGTGGGGATTACGCCTTCGCGCTCCCAAACCAGATCGGCAACTTCATAAGCACTTAAACCATGTTCCGCACAGGCCACGCCCGATAATTCAATAATCGCCTCCCGCCTTTCATGCGCTAATAGCGGCCGGATAAACGACCTATTTGAAAGGTAGTCAAAAAACCGACATTCTTTCCTGCGCCGCATCAATATTTGCATCAAGGAACCACTGGTTACAGATGTTACTAAGGCCATAACCACTAAAGCGACAAATAATTTCTCCGTAATCAAGCCACCTTCAAGCGCCAATAGACCCAAAATAATTTCCATGGCCCCGCGCGCATTCATCCCTAAGCCAATCACCATGGATTGGCGCGTTGAAAAACCAGACGCCCTAGCCCCACCAAAACAACCGATTAATTTCCCTACCGTAGCCAATACGATCAACACCAGCGTTAAGGCAAGGTCAAAATTAGCAATGAAATTCACCTTTAAACCGATGCTCGCAAAGAATAACGGGGCAAAGAAAAAAGACACAAACTGATCAATGGTGGTACGCGTCTTCTCCCTTAAATGACGTGAATCACCCAAGGCTACACCAAACAAGAAAGCCCCAAACAAGGCATGGATACCAATGGCTTCAGTTAATGCGGCACATAATAAACCGCTGGCCAAAGCAAAACCAATAATACCGCCAGGCCACGATAGCCGTGCCTGCAGCCAAGGCAAGATCCGATCCAACACCCATCGCCCCACCACCAAGACAGCAAAAACAAAACCAGCTGTTAACAAAACCAAATGCCCCACCGATACCGCATGGGCACCAATTAAACCCAACACCACCGCAAAAATAATCCAGCCAGCTAGATCATTAATCACTGCCGCTGAAATAATCACCATCCCTAAATCCGTGCGAAATAAATTCAGATCCATCATGATCTTAGCTATCACCGGTAAGGCAGATATACCTAAGGCTGTCCCTAAAAATAAAGCAAAAGCCAATGGTTCATCAAGTTTGGCATTCCCCCAAAAATCTGGGAATAAAAAGGCCGCCCCCATGCCTAGAGCAAAGGGAATCAATAATCCCCAAAAACTAACCCGCAGGGCAACCCGGCCCTGACGGAAAACCGATGACAAATCAACTTCAAGCCCTGCCACCAATAAAAATAAGGTAATGGCAATGGTCATGAAACTATTTAACACTAAAGCTAAAGAACCTTGGGTAGGGAAAATTGCCTGCTGGACTTGGGGGAAAAACTGCCCTAAGACGGTTGGCCCCAGGATAATCCCTGCCAAAATCTCCCCCAACACCGCTGGCTGATGAAAATGACGGGCTAACTCACCAAATCCGCGCGCCACAAATAACAAGACGGACAAGGATAAGAATAAAATAGTAATTTCCTGATGTGTTAAATTATTCATCTTAACGCCGCCTAAAAAATAAGGTTGGGCAAGGCAAATCCTGCAACACAACTTCCGCCGGCGGATTAAAAAACCGCTGCCAAAAATAAATGCGCTTAGGAGCTTCTATCACGGCTAAATCAATCCCTATGCGATGCACATAACCCGATAATTCACTGCCCTCAACCCCTTTTAAACATTCTCCCCGGACCTTCACCCCCTGCCAATCAAAGCTTTCTATAAAATCATTCAACCGCTGCATCTCAACCGCCTTGCATTCTTGCTCATAAGAGGCAATACGCTTTTCATCGCCAATCTCTTCTAATTCCAAGAACTTTAAACAAAAATCATATGGATGGACTATCCTCATCTGGGCTTGGAAACGCCGGCATAAATCAATAGCCATGTGCGTCATAGCCTTTCCATTGCTATTATAATTAACGCTTACCAAGACCTTTTTTATTTCACCTTGGGATAATAAAAAATCTGGCGTTAACAAAAGCACAGAACAAGGCGCCTTACGCACCAAGCGGCGTGCCACTGAACCAAAAATACCAACCAAGCTGCTCTCATGCTCCAAAGCCCCGGCAATAATCAAATCAGCCCCCACCTCCTTGGCAAAACGGCGAATAATCTTATCCGGCCGGCCACAACGCAGAGTTAATTGCGGGTCGTTTACGCCCAGATCGCCTAATAACAAATTGATTTGGCTGCGGACAGCAGGCTCATCCGAAGACACATGGCAAAAATAAATCTGAGCCTCTATCTGGCGGGCAAAAGCAATCGCCCTTGCCACCATAGGCATAGCGTGCGGCGCCAATGAACATGAAATAACTATTCTTTTCATTAATTATTTAGTAATCCATTGGCCATCTTCATTTTGCACCTTTTGGCCGCTGGAAGCCTTATCAAACTGGACTTGGCCAAAAACAGATTCAATAGTGCCCACGGCATCTTGTAAACCATTTTGCTCGGCAATGGTTTGATAAATCACTTTGCGGTCCTTATTTTCAGCAGCAGCAAGCGCCTTGGCATCGCCTTGATTATCCAAGACCTCAACATAGCCCTTATTATTCTCACCAATAGCACCGGATGATTTAAGCGCATCCAATTGCTCAAAACGCTCCCGACGGTGATCCAAGGCAGATTGAACTTCCGGCGTCATTTGCTTAATAGCATATTTACCAGCAGCATCAACCACAGCAACATTAGCCACCAACATCACCCCTAAAATTAAACCTGTTAACATATTATTCATTGACTCATCTCCTTAAGGTATAAGAATATAATTATTTAGCTTCGCCTGTTGGAACATGGCCCTTAGGTGCAGCCTTACCACTACTGACATAATCTTCAATATCAGTTGCCGTATCCTTCAAGCCCTTAATATCAAGCGTGATATGCGCGTTAATAGTAATAGGCCGATTAGGGTCACCAACAGCCTTCACTGTACATCCAGCCACGGCCAGACATATAAAAAACACCACTAGATAAGACCACATAAAGAACCCTCCGCGTTTTATTGGGACAACTGTTTAAGATTGGACAATAAACTTAATAATCCATCGTCGATATTAATATCAATGGTGACATTCATGTCGAGGTTCAATTTCGCACTAAGCAGCTTTATCTGCGCCGCTAACTTTTTATCAGACAAGCTGGATACCGACATATCTGCACGATCCAGGAAAATATCCGCCTTATCCTTAATTAAGGCTTCAATTTGCTGGCGCTGGGGGATGTATTGGGCTAAATAGGACAAAAGTTCAGCCTTTATTTGCCCTCCCTTGGGTTGATTAAATTGGGCCTTTAATTCAATCAGTTGATCCGCTTGGGCCCACAGCTTAATACTCCCATAAACGACGCCCTTCATCGACGACAAGGCAGGCAGAGCCTTGGTTAATTCTTCTATATCAACCCCTGCTAAGGCCATATCAACATAATACGTTAGTTGCGGCAGGTACTCCAGGCGTATCTGGCCATTAAGGTTCCCCTTATATAAACCTGCTTTAAAATCACTCCCAGTCACCTGCTTTATATCCGCCTGCAGCTTAGTTGATATATCAGCAAGTAAATATTTGTCATATTCGATTGCTGCAGCTGTAAGCACCGCATCCAACTGTTTAAAATTAAACCCTTCAAATTGTGCATACCCATTTAATGAAAGGTCTGAGACATTGACGGCATCAGAGACCAACGCCAAATGCTTAATTTCAAGCGGAAGATTGGAAAAACCCCACAAGCCAGAAAGCTGGATATGGCCGGTGGAAAGATAATACGTACTTCCCTTGAACTTAAGCCTAGCATTTAAACGCGTTATGGTAAGGGTTCCCTGCCGGCTTAGGTGCACCTGCTCAATGGCGATACTTTTAATGGCGATATCCGGCCAGCGGTTGTTGCCCAGCTGCAGCAACACTTTTTCCCATACCCGCGGCGACTGCACTGCACCGGCCAAGGCCAAGGATCCTAGAGCTAGGATTACAAGCAATATGATAATAACCTTACGCATCAGGTGATCGAATGCTTATCCTTTGCAGGGAAAATGATTGAAGTCACCACCGACGCGGCCAGAACAAAGACAATAACCCCTAAGGCCACGGCAATGGGCATATGAAAGATATTTTCTGTTAACATTTTAAAACCGACAAAGGTTAATATAATCCCTAAGCCATAATGAAGGTGATGGAAAAGCACCATTAAGCCTGACAAGGCAAAATACATGGCCCTTAAACCTAAAATAGCAAAGATATTGGATGAATACGCAATAAAAGGATCCTTGGTAATAGCAAGAATCGCAGGGATGGAATCAAGCGCAAAAATCAAATCCGTGGTTTCAATGACAACCAAGACCACCAGCAATGGGGTTGCCCAAAACCTGCCATCTTTTTTCACCGTAAACTTCCCATCAACATAATGATCTGTCACTGGCATAATCTTGCGAAAAAGCTTTAAGGCTACATTATTCTCAGGATTAACCTCTTTATCTTTTTCAAAGAATAATTTAATCCCAGAAAATACGAGGAATGCCCCAAAAATATAAATAAGCCAATGAAAGCGCTCTAATAATGCTACTCCTAACAATATAAATGCTGCACGCATCACTTGAGCACCTAAAATCCCCCAAAATAAAACCTTACGCTGATGCATTTGAGGAACTTTAAAGTAGGTAAAAATAAGCATGATTACAAAAAGATTATCTACCGACAAGGATAGCTCAATGACATAGCCAGTTAAGAATTCCAAACCTGATTGCTTGCCAAGCCAGAAATAAACTCCAAGGTTAAAAAGTAAGGCTAAAGAAATCCAAAAGCCACTTAAAATCAAAGCCTGCTTCATCTTGATTTCCTTATCCTTTGGGCTTAAAACAAAGGAATCCAAGATAATCATAATAACTACAAACAAATTAAACAATACCCATACCGCTGGTGACGTTGTGCTCATCGCTGATATACCCCCCGTTTACCGCCGCTTTTATGCATTAATTTAATATCTCCTATAACCATATCCTGCCCTGCCCACTTCATCATGTCATAAATAGTCAAGCACGCCACTGACGCCGCAGTTAACGCTTCCATTTCAACCCCAGTCTTGCCCGAACACAAGACCTCAGCCACCGCCTTGACAGCATGTTTGGATTTTAAAATTTCAAAACCTACCTTCACTTTTTCCAAACCCAAGGGATGGCACAGCGGCAAGAGGGCCGGCGTTGATTTTGCTGCCATAATGCCAGCAATCTTGGCTGTTTCAAACACATCACCCTTAGGCGAACCATCCTTCATTAAAATCTTAAAAGCCTTCGGGTTCAAGGTAATCACTGCTTGAGCAATAGCTACCCGCTTGGTGATTTCTTTATCCGAAACATCAACCATCCCCATGCACGATTTATTAATCATCTTGAACTACCCTTCGATTGCTTTTCTTTTTAGACCGTATCTTTTTATCGGCAAGTTTGCGTTCCTTAGCCCCTAAGGAAGGTTTTCTGTTTTGCCGGCGCTTTTTCTCGCGCAAGTGAACCTTGCGCCGATGCTCTTCCTCTTGCTTTAAGGCTAGCGCTTTTTCTAATAGCTCCCAAGCCTCCTCGCGGTTCTGCGCCTGGGTGCGGTATTTCTGGCATTTAATGATGATGCCGCTTGGGATATGGCGCAAGACCACACAAGTGGCCACCTTATTGACATTCTGCCCGCCGGGTCCAGAAGAACAAATAAAGCTTTCTAAAACCTCATTTACATTGACGCTCATAGAGTACCCCCGACCATTGCTTGCCCTGTTTAACTTGTAAACATGTTAACGGTAGCTTGCTAAAGGCTTTTCGTAATTTCGGCAGATTATCCAAAGAAATCCCCGACACGGCTAACAAACCACCAGGCTTAACAAAACTAATGATCTTCTGAGCATTATCAATTAAATCATGGGTAATCAAATTAGCAGCGACAAAATCATATTGCTTAGGGTGACGAAATTTTTTAATATCTGCTTTGCGCACATCAAAGTAAATCTTATTGGCCTTCATATTATCCTTGCAGGCCTGCACGGACAAATCGCCGATATCCAAACCCAAGACCTCCTTGGCCCCATGCTTGATGGCAACCAAGGCCAAGATACCCGTGCCGGTGCCGATATCCAAAAATGACGTTAAACGTCCTTTAGAATCTTCAATATATTGGGAGACTATTTGGGTCGTTTCATGCAGACCTGTGCCAAAGGAAAGCAGCGTATCCATCAGGATATAATCACGGCCCTTGGGGCAGCGGTATTGTTTCCTATACCAGGCAGGGACAACATCAAGTTTTCTTGTCAAATGGGCCGGGCGCCAATGTAATTTCCAGCGGGTCAGCCAATCCTTAGGTTTTAAGACCAACAATTGACTCGTCACTGCGGGAAGCTTTAATTTTAAAAAAAGCTGATGAATATTCTTTAGCTTCTTGCCCTTTTCGTCAAAGACTTTAAGCGTATAGACACCTTTCTCAAACTGCTCGCTGATATCAGCACTAGGGATACCCAACGATATCAAAACCGAACGGATAAAGGCGCAATGCTTCTCTTGAGAGGTAGCAAGGCTTAATTCAAGGATACTTTGCGGTACACGTTCTTGGAAGGACATGTTTATTTAAACTTAATTAAACTAGGTGCATATTCCTTAGGTGCTTCATAACCTAATAAATTAAGCAAGGTTGCCGCGATATTAGCCAAACCTCGGTCAGAGACATTAGCTAATTCATATTCACCGGCGTAATTAGGGTCAACAATGGCACAGGGCACAGGATTTAATGAATGCGCAGTTGAGACTTGGCGCTTGCCGCCCTTAAGAGTAAACATTTCATCCGCATTACCGTGATCGGCAATAATAACAGCCACACCATTAAGGGCTTTAATAACAGGCAATATTTTTTGCAAGCCTTGATCTACGGCTTCAACAGATTCAATAATTGCTGCTGGTACACCGGTGTGACCAACCATGTCACCATTAGGGTAATTAATACGGCCAAAACGGTATTTACCGCTTTTTAACAACTCAATGGTCTTATCAGTAATTTCATCGGCCTTCATGCGTGGCTTTTCATCAAAGCGGATTTTATCCGACGGAATCTCTATATAGGTTTCTAACTTAGGATCAATATAGCCGCTTTTATTGCCATTCCAAAAAAAGGTGACGTGCCCATACTTCTGGGTTTCAGAA
>CAYNTZ010000045.1:0-12669 GCA_964400365.1 uncultured Planctomycetales bacterium
TTACCGTTACATTATTAGCCACCACTGAATGGTCAATCTCGGCACTTTCAATCACACAGCCGCCAGCAACTAGGGAATCAATCACCCGCCCAGGCTTATCACTCGTCGTAAAAATCCTTAACGGCGGATAATGATGGTGGTGGGTGCGCAAGGGCCAAGCCTTTTCATAAATGCTGAATTGAGGTATAGAGCCGAAAAAGTCCATGTTCGCCTGATAATACGCATCGCGCGTCCCAATGTCACGCCAATAAGTCGAATGCTGGTTTTCTTTAGCAAAATCATACGCAAAAACCTTCATGCGCTTATTAATCATCTGTGGAATAATATTCTTACCGAAATCATGGTCAGAATCAGCCCGGCCGGCATCTATGCCCAACTCACGCATCAAGGTATCCGTATTAAACAAATAAATACCCATCGACCCAAAAATAGCATTGGGGTCTGCCGGAATGGTCTTAGGGCTGCTTGGTTTTTCTTGAAAACCAACCACCATCTTATCTTCATCAACCTCAACAACACCAAAATTAACAGCCTCTTCCTTAGGCATGGAAATACACGACACCGTCATATCTGCGCCCTTGGCAAGGTGATATTCAACCATCTTGCGGTAATCCATCTTATACACATGGTCACCAGCCAAGATTAACACCAATTTTGGATTATAATCCCCAATCATGTTGGCATTTTGATAAATAGCATCGGCAGTACCACGGTACCAATCACTGGAAATACGCTGCTGGGCTGGCACCACGTCAATAAATTCACCTAATTGGTTAGAATAAATATTCCAGCCTTCCAGGATATGCCGCTGCAGGGAGAATGACTTGTATTGGGTTAACAGGAAAATACGGCGTAGCCCTGAGTTAACGCAATTAGACAACGCAAAATCAACAATGCGGTAAATGCCACCAAAGGGAACTGCTGGTTTCGCCCGGTCACGGGTTAGGGGGTCTAAACGCTCGCCCTTACCACCGGCGAGAATAAAGGTCAGGATGTCACGCATATGCTACCTTGTTACCTCATCTAATAAATGCTTCATCTCTTTATTGAGTTGATGCTGGGATATAATATCACGAATTTGCTGCACATCAACCTTATCTTTAGGAGGCTTGGCGGCGCTCGCCAATTGACGCGCCGTTTTTAACGTTTCAATGGCCTTCCTTGACTTGCCTTGCAAAGCATATACCTTGGCTAAACCAAAATATCCCTTAGGATCCTGCGGCGCATCCTCGATCATCCGCTCATATTGCTTGATCGCCCCCTTATAATCTTTTAATTTTTCATAGGCCAAGGCTAAACTACCTCGCGTTTGCAAATCCCGAGGATTATACATCACCGCAATTCGCAAATATTCAAAAGCCTTGCGGTGCTTGCCCTGCTGGCCGTAAATCTTACCCATTAATTTATATGCAGGAACCCAATCCGGCGCAATTTTTAAAGCCATCGCCGCCTCTTTTAACGCCGGTTCATATAACCCCATGGATTCCAAGGTATACGCCCGGTTGGTAAATATATAGGGGTCAATGCGTTTGGGCCCTAGGCGCAATAAATCTATTCCCTTGGGTTCATGTGTTGCCAAATCAAGCGCATGACGGTCGATGATCGCCTTATGGGCTGGATGTTGTTTTAAAAAAATCACCGCATCATCATCAAAATACACCACGGACCAATCCTTCATCTCATAGAACATCCGGACCACCTTAGCGGGGATCTCTTGGTTAGCACTATTAAGAAAGGCACCTGTAATATTATAGCGACGGGCAAAATCATCAAAAAGCTTCCGGTCCCCTTCCTTCCAAATCTTTTGGTATTGCTCAAAAAAAGCTGAGCCATATTGCTCCGTGCGCCCATCAATAAAGACCTTAATGTTAGGATGGGTACGCCCCACTAGATAAGCCCCGGAATTAAAATCATTGAAAATATTAGCCTTCACCTTATTCTTGACTAAAAAATCAACGGCCTTAGTTGGGTAATTGCGTTTCGACACCCCCCAGAATTCACTTTTACGCTCATAGGTGCTGTAATCAAAATAACCATTCACCGATAGATCAAGGCCCGTATTAACCATCCAGCAGGTTAAGAGCAACTTTGCGAATATCCCGGTAATGTACTTAAACTTGTCATTCGCGAAAGTAAAGGGGATGATGTCGCGCCATTGAATTGAAGCAGTATTCACCATAAAAACGATATACGCCCCAAAGGCAAAGAAAATCAGGTTACGTATGGCCGCCAGGGAGAATAATAAAAAGGCTGCCCATAATAAGACCATGGTTAAATCCAACCTGCGGCGGTTAATTAAAAAGCTATACGCAGACAAAACAATAAGGATCTTATAATACATGTAATTAGAAGACCATAAGGTGGCCACACTGATCGGCTTTTGCAATTCATAAATATGCTTGAAGAATATCTTTGAATCACCCCCCAACTGAAAGAATACCGTCAAAGGATAGAGGGCTCCTTTAAGTGTCAGCGGGTTTAATAAACAAACGAATAATAAGGCGACCGCAATTAACCCAAGACGCTTGTAGGCCTCATCCCCCAGACGGCCAACCGTATTCCATTCCCATGGCAAGGGAATGCGGCGTTTAACCCATTGGGCTAAATATGCAACCCACATCAGCAATGGCCCTAAAAAGAAAAAACCATGCATATTCACCCACAACAACTGAACCCCTAACAAGGCATATAACACCCATACCTTGTCCATCAAATGCCTATAAGCCGTAATAAAAAGAGTAAAAAACAACAAGCTGAAAATATCAGGACGGATGGTAAAACGGGTTTGGTAAACCATCAGCACCAACAACAGCATGAATACCACAAGCCATTGCCTATCCCGACGGTAAAACAATAACAGCAGGATTAAGAAGGTCGCAGCCACAACCACGGTTTGCATGGTGATCAGGCCGTCAGCCCCACCCCATTGATGCACCTGGTAAACAAGCAGTTGAAATAACCACTCATGATTTACCCATGGCTTACCCGCTATTGTGCAAGAGAGCACATCATGGGCAGGTACATAACCATTAGCCGCAATATAACGGCCAGTGCCAATGTGAAGCCATAAATCCAGGTCTTTAATTTCAACACTAGCGGAAAAAACAGCCAACCCAAACAAGACACCGATAGAAATCAGGCCTGCTAGGAATGAAAGTCTTTGCCAAAACTGATTGGATAGGGTTATCATCTGTACTCGAATGCAGCATTAATTAATTGCTGCGTATACACATGGGCGGGCTGATGAAAAACCTTAAGAACATTCCCCTCTTCAACCACCGCCCCGTTACGCATGATGATTATTTTATCACTAAAATTCTTCACCAACCTTAAATTATGGGAAATAAATATGTAGCTTAAATTAAATTTGGATTTAATTTGTTTTAATAAATCCAGGATTTGGCGTGCCACCAAGGTATCCAAGGCTGAGGTGGCTTCATCTAAAATCAATAAGCGCGGCTCGGCCAAGAGCGCACGGGCAATAGCTAAACGCTGGCGCTGGCCTCCAGAAAATTCATGGGGGTAACGGCTTAACATTGTTTCATCTAGCCCCACTTCAAGGAGCATGGCCTTAATGCGTATTAATTGTTCTGCGCGCACGTATCGCTTACGGCAAAAGGCTTCCCGTAAGCTTGCTTCTATAGTCCACATAGGGTCAAAAGAGCTGTAGGGGTCTTGAAAAACCATTTGGATTTGGGAGCGCTCACATACAATGCTTCCCCCATTGGGTTTTTCTAATCCTACAATCAAGCGGGCTAAGGTTGATTTGCCTGAACCTGATTCACCGACGATGGCCAAATTATCGCCTTGGGCTACTGTTAGGCTTACGCCATCAACGGCACGCAGGCTGCCAAAATTTTTCGTAATCGATTTAACAGTTAACATAAACTTAAAATGCTTCCAATAATTGTTTTGTATACGTGTGTTTTGGACTTTGTATTACTTGCCTTACCTCACCTTGTTCTACAATCTTGCCTTCTTTTAAAACAATAACTTCATCAGAAAGGTGTCCTACCATACCCAAATCGTGTGAAATTAAAAGGATGCCGATATTTAAATCTTTGGCTAAATGACGCAGCAAGGCCATGATCTCCACTTGTAAGGTCACATCTAACGCAGAGGTTGGCTCATCGGCAATGACATAGGCTGGATTATTGATGATGGCTTGGGCGATCATCACCCGTTGGCGTTGGCCTCCGGAGAGTTGATGCGGGTAGCTAGCTAAAATACGCTTGTGATCACTTAATTGCACCTGGTTTAATACCTCGCTCAAGCGTTTCTCATCAATGCCGCCTATTTCTTTTAATTGATAACCGATAGTAAACAAAGGATCAAAGGCCTGTAAAGGTTCTTGGAAAATAAAACCAATATTACCATCGCTGTTAATCTCTCCCCTGGTTTGAGTTAAGGCTTGTGGCAGAAGCTTGATTAAACTTAAACCGATGGTGGTTTTGCCTGAACCAGAGCCCCCCACCAAGGCAGTAATCTTGCCGCGCGCCAAGGCAAAGGAGACGTCATTGACGATTGTGGTACCTGCAACTTCAATAGTTAAATGATTAACGTTCAGCATCGCGCTTCCATAAAGGATCTAGTTGATCCCGTAAATTGTCGCCTACAACATTAAAACAAATCGTGGTTATGATAATCAAAACCCCTGAGGCTAATAACCATGGAGCAATTTGGATATTAATGATATTCATAATTTCCGTTAACATATTACCCCAGCTAGGAATGGGATCTTGTATTCCTAAACCAATCAGCGATAAACCTGCCTCCGCTAAAATGTAGGACGGAATGGTGAGCATCATGGCAATCAAGGCATAGGACGCGGTGTGCGGCAGGATATGCCTGACGATAATAGCCACATCGGATAATCCTAATAATTTTGCGGACAACACAAAGGGCCGCTCCTTTAACGACAAGGCCATGCCGCGAATCACCCGCGCTAAGGAAGCCCAACCGATAAAGGCTAATATCACCACCACGGTCAAATAAATCTGCAGGGAATTAAAATTATCGGGCACCGCCGAGCGCAAGGCTAACATTAAATAGAATCCGGGAACGAGCATAAACATATCGCAAAGGCGCATCAACAAACGGTCAGTTTTCCCACCAAAATAACCGGCAATGCCGCCAATCAATAAGCCTAAGGTAAATGAAATCAAGACCCCTAATAAACCAATGGATAAGGAAATACGCGCGCCATAGATCAAACGGGAGAGCACGTCCCTACCCCTGCTGTCTGCCCCTAAAAGGTAAACGCGGCCAGGGCTATCAACGGTAAATAAACGCCCTTGGGTAAAGAAACGCAATGGGTAGCGCTCTTGGGTTTGACGGTAACGCCGCAGTTGATTGTCATCACGAAAAGCTTGCTGGCCAAAGACAAAGGGGAAGGTTAATTTACCCTCTGCCATAAAATGAATCGGTGTGGGCGGACAAAAGCTTAAACTACGCGTCTCATCCTCATAATGATACGGTGCAACCATAGGGGCAAAAATAGCCAAGGCATATAGGAACCCTATCACCCACAGGCAAAGCCCTGCTGATTTTTTAAAGCTCACGTTTAGTTTCATCGTTAACCCTGCACCTTATTCTCCCCTGAGGGATACAACCTTACCTATCACAGTAAACTGTGACAGGTAACCCTAACGGGCTGATTTTGCCTCTGCAAAATCAGGGTTTATCCGTGGATCAAGTTTACGCAATAAGATATCTGCTAATAAATTACCTATTAATAACATCATCCCCCCTAAAACCACCGAGGCCATCACCACATAGATATCCTTGGCACGCACCGCCGTTAACATTAAAGTCCCTAAGCCCGGCCACGACACAATAATTTCAATTAAGGCTGCACCAGATAAGAGTGAGGCAAATTCATAACCCAATAGCGTCACCATGGGATTAAAGGCATTACGTAAGGCATGCACATAAATCACCTTCCCCTCGGGTAAACCCTTGGCACGCAAGGCTGTCATAAAAGGCTGACGCAGTACATTTAATAGATTGGCCCGCATGATGCGCTGCAAGGAACCGATTGACGCTAGGGATAAGACGATGGTTGGGATTAATAAATGCTTGGCTAAATCGATCGCTTTACCTAACCAACTAAGCGTATCGTAATTAGCGCTATGCATGCCGCCTAAGGGCAAGATGCCCCATTGGCTGACCATATATAATAATAAAATAGCCAGGAAGAAACCTGGTGTGGCAAAGGCCACATAGGACAATAAGGACAAGGTTTTATCAACGATGGTATTATGCCGCAGGGCTGCCCATACGCCTAAGGGAATGGCCACCGCCCAGGTCAAAATAATGCTCGCTAAGGATAGTATAAAGGTATTGCCCAACCGTGAACCGATCAAATGGGAAACCGGCACATTGTAATAAAAGGAATACCCCCACTCGCCTCGGACAATATTCGCAACCCACGCCCACCATTGCACCAAAAACGGCTTATTAACGCCATACATATTTTCCAGGCGGCTAATCGTCTCCGGTGAAATCTGCGGATTAAGTTTTAGGCTGTCAAAATAATTGCCTGGGGTTAAATGCATGAGCCAAAAGGTAAACAAGCTCATCACCATCAACGAGCCTAGGGCCCAACATAAACGTATTGTGATTTGTTTTAACATTATGTATCTCTAACTTCACCTAGTAAGAGGGATTGGGTAAGTTCAGGAAGGCTGAAACATCCCCCGCCACATGCCACCCTTACAAAATTAATTCATCAATTAACCATAAACCATTCGCCATTGAACTAGTGCATGTGTTGTGGGGGGTGGGGGGCGTTGAAGCCTGATGGAAGCTTACCCGAGCCCTCTTTCATGCAAAAAGTCAATGTGTCCCGGTTTTTATTTCTTCACTCTATTTAACATAAATTTCTTCCAGATTATACAAGGCGCCACTATACGCTGTGGGGTTTAAATTGCCGAATTTATTCCGAATGGCATACATATTAAGACCCAACACCGTATAAATTAGCGGCACTTGCTGGCTGGCAATCAACTGCGCCTCATCATAGAGCGCCTTGCGTTTAACCTCATCTAATTCCTGCACCCCAGCGTCATAAATGGCATCTATGCGTTTTTCCCATTCGGTGGCTGCTGCTTTTTGCTTCGGATGCCACATGTGCAAGCCCCCCGAGGAATGCCAAACATTCTTGCCAAAATGCGGCTCAATGCCCCCTGTCAATCCTAAGATCACCGCTTCCCATTCAAAGGTCGACGTCAATTTAGCCACCAGGGAATTAAATTCCAATGGCAAAAAATTCACCTTCATGCCCAATTGCGCCAAATCCTGACGGATCATGGTGGCCATCTGCACCCGGTCATCGGCTGAAGCATTGGTGTAGAGGTTAAATTCAACTATCTCGCCTTTAGCATCCTCTAGATTACCGTCCCCATTGCGATCCATAAAACCAGCCTCGGCTAACAAGGCCTTGGCCTTGCTCAAATCATAATCATATTTGACTACATCCGAATTATAAAAATAACCTGACGATGGGCTCATGGGCCCATCCTGCGGCAGACCAAAGCCATTATTCACAATATCAATGATCTGCGCCTTATCAATGGCATGCGCCACGGCCTGACGGAAACGCAGATCTGAAAACCAACGGGCTTTAGGGCAAGCTTGTGGATTTAAATTAAATACCACAAAATTACTGCCGAAATTAGCCCCTGCCTTATAAATGGTGAACTTCTTGATACTCTCTTGCGGCTTTAATAAAGGATAATCCGTACCCTTCACCGCTAAATAATCCAATTGCCCATCCATGAATTTTAAAATCGCCGTATCCGGATTAGGGATAATCAGCATGATGATTTGATCCAAATAAGGCAGGGCTTCCCCTTCCTTGGATTTCCTCCAATACTTCGCATTACGCTCAAAAACCAAGCGTTCACCTAACCGATACTGCACTAATTTAAACGGCCCGGTACCGACGATATCCTGTGGCTTGGTATCAATGCCCCAGGTGAAGGAAAAACTACCCTCTTTAACACGCGCCTCCAAACAATGCTTAGGTAAGATCGCCTGCCCCATGCCGCTTAAAAAAGGGGCAAATTTAACCGGCAAGGTGAACTTCACGGTTAAATCATCTATCTTTTCAACCTTAAACACCTTGCCCTCCACCGTAAAAACATCGCGGCTAGATGAAGGGATCTTATCATTATAAATTAGCTCATTAAAAGTAAAGACCACATCATCAGCGGAGAATTTCACCCCGTCAAACCACTCTACATCATCCCGCAAATGAAAAATCCAGGATAAGCCATCTGGGGATGTTTCCCAACTCTTGGCTAAATGCGGAATTGGCTTTAAGCTCACTGGGTCGATACTGGTCAATCCTTCAAATAAAAGGCTGGTCACCGCTGATGAGGAAGTTTCTTGGGCAACAATATCATTGAAGGTTTTAGGGTCTGAGGACGTGTAAAGGACAATCTGCCCGCCGTATTTGCCCTCATTTGAAAAACAAGGATGCGCAAAAACGCTGATTAATAAGACAGCAAATACAAATCTTAAAAAGGGCATAAATAAAAATACCTTAAGCTAAATGATAAAAGATTATATCAACCCAGCTCAAGGTATTTCAATGTATTTAAAGTTATTTCTTACTTTACCGCGTTGACCACCCCTGCCGGAGCTGTCTTTTCTTCAGCCTTATTTTCAGACGTAACTGGCTCAACTAAAGGCTTAGGGTCTTCCACCACCACTGTAGGTTCTGCCGCCTTAGGCGCTGCAGGGGCTGTAGCGGCTTGCTTAGGCAATAGCTTTGCATCAGCCATGATGGACTTATCCCTCTTGGATGAATTGACCGCTAAGATAAGTGATGTGGCTAGGAAAATAACCGCAAAGATTGTCGTTAAACGCACCATGAATTGGTTGGTTTGGGTACCAAACATAGACTCAGCTGAAGAAAAACTCTCAGCTAAACCACCGCCCCGCCCAGCCTGCATTAAGACACAGATAACCAATAAAATACAAACTACAATATGAATAAAAAAGATAAAACCCATAATTCTCCTTATTTTTTAGCTGCTTTAACAATGGCGGCAAATGAAGGCGCTTTTAAGCTAGCCCCACCCACCAACGCGCCATCGATATCTGGCTGACTGATTAATACCTCAATATTTTCCGGCGTTACAGAACCACCATATTGAATACGCACACTTGACGCCACCTCGGCCCCAAATAATTTCACTAATAATTGACGTATAAAGGCATGCACTTCCTGGGCTTGCTGTGGCGTTGCCGTCTTGCCCGTGCCAATGGCCCATACCGGCTCATACGCAATGACAATCTTGCCCACTTCTTGGGCGTTTAAACCTTTCAATGAACCTTCGCAATGATCCTTAATCACATCGAAAGTCTTATTCGCTTCACGTTCAGCCAAATTTTCCCCAACACAAACAATCGGGGTTAACCCATGCGTTAATGCCGCCCTGATGCGCTTGGCTACTGTTTCATTGGTCTCGCCAAAATACTGACGCCGTTCCGAATGCCCAATAATTACATACTGCACCCCAAAATCCTTAAGCAAGGGAGCTGAAATCTCACCAGTAAAAGCCCCGCTATCAGCCCAATACAAATTCTGCGCGCCTAAGGCAATATTGGTTTCCGTAATCGCTTCGCTGACACTCTCTAAGGAGGTAAAGGTAGGGCAAATTACAATATCCACCCCTGTCACGGCCGACACATCACGCTTTAATTCCTCCACCAATTGAATGGCTTCACGCGAAGTCTTATTTAATTTCCAATTTCCTGCAATAATCGGTGTGCGCATATTCATCTTTCTTTTTAAATAATTCTAACTAAGTTCTCGAGTCATTAGCTGTTTGGTGTTATTTGCGGAACACTCAGGACTTTTTTGCCAAAAGTACCTGAAGAATTACAGTGAATCAGTCAATATACAAGTTCTACTATAAGACTGATGAACTGTAAACTGAAGGTACGGCAAAAATAGTCCGTGGAGCAAATAATACCAAATAGCTAATGCACACGTCGCAATTACTTATTTTTTATCATTTAACGCCGCAATGCCAGGCAAGGTCTTGCCTTCTAAAAATTCTAAGGAAGCACCGCCACCCGTCGATATATGAGTCATCTTATCTTCCAACCCAAATTTCGCAACCGCCGCCGCAGAATCCCCGCCGCCGACAATCACTGTCGCGTCTTTCAAAGACGCTAAATGATCCGCAATCGCGCGGGTACCCTTGGCATACGCCTCACGTTCAAATACCCCTAAGGGGCCGTTCCACACGATGGTCTTAGCCGTCGATAACACCGCCTTATAGCGCTCACGGGTCTTAGGGCCAATATCAAGGGATTCCCAACCATCAGGGATCACATCGGAAATCTTGCAATCATCACTCATAAACGATTGCGTAATCACAAAATCACTGGTTAAATGGATATCAACACCCTTGGCCTTTGCTTCCGCCAATAATTCACGGGCTAAATCGATTTTGTCTTTTTCCAGCTTTGAATTCCCAACATTAATGCCCTGCGCTTTTAAAAAAGTATAGGCCATACCTCCGCCAATCACCAGCATATTAGCCTTGGTCAATAGCGTCTTAATCAATTCAATTTTATCTGAAACCTTGGCTCCACCTAGGATAACCGCCAAGGGGCGCTTGGGGTTATTGATCGCGGATCCCAGATACTGCAATTCTTTTTCAATCAGGAAACCTGCCACCGACGGTAAATAAGCCGTTATACCAGCGGTTGAGGCATGGGCACGGTGCGCGGTGCCGAAGGCATCATTGACATAGACATCCGCTAATACAGCCAATTCCTTGGCAAAGGCCGGATCATTCTTCTCTTCAGCTTTATGAAAACGCAGGTTCTCTAATAAAACAACCCGCTCGGAAGATTGGGCAATCGCGTCCTTAACCGCTGGGCCGATGCAATCATTAAGCAAAAGCACATTTTCTTTCAATAATTCTTGTAAGCCTTTAGCAACTGGCGCTAATGAAAAGGCTTGTTCAAAACCCACTCCAGCTGGACGGCCTAGGTGGCTCATTAAAATAACCTTTGCAGCCCCTTGGGATAAGGCATATTGAATCGTCGGTAAGGCACCAGCAATACGGCGATTATCAGTAATATGGCCCTGCTCATCAATCGGGACGTTAAAATCAACACGGATAATGACCTTCTTGCCCTTAATAGTCACGTCTTTAATGGTTTGCTTATTCATAAAATCCTCGCATTATTCATTATACGTATATAAAAAACGGTCTATTATAACCAAGCCTTACTTTTTGTCAATTACAGCTATTGAACGCTCCATCTGCGCCATCGCAACAATAAAAGCAATAATGATCCACAATAAATTGCCCAATTGCACCGAATACAAGGTGGTATCAAAAAAGGCTTGAATCAAGAACCCTGCCACCCCACAAAGGGCGCCTACACCAATAAACGCAATTGTTTCATCCTTGGCCTTCTTAAAACGATTAATGCTTCTTCCAAAAAGAACCATGATAAACCAAAGGAAAACCAATAACCCCAAAAGTCCTGTCTCAGCAGTCATTTGCAAATAACAATTATGGGGATAGCCTCCACCCCAAAACGAGGGATACCGCTGGGACACAATAGAATATGTATTGAGCCCCGTACCTAAAAACGGCGCTGTATCAATAATATTAATCGCCTTAGCCCAATATTCAGCCCGCCCACTGCCGCCAAAATAACGAATCATATCTAGAAAATATTCAGAAACCAATGAATTAGTCTGCATTAAATCCGCATGGTCTTTGGGATTAAGCTGGGCATTTCCCATCTTCCAACGCTCAACCTCATTGACACGGTTGCGATCCACCAAATGAGGCATTGTTTTTGTTGATGCTTTAAGATCATCTACAATAAAATTAATGTTGCGTTTTTGAATCAATTGGGGAACAAAAATAAACATTATCAAAACGCTTAAGGCTAAAACATGCCATAAAATCCGCGGTTTTAATATCGCAAAAAGAATTAACGCACATAAAAAACCTAACCATGCGCCGCGTGAAAACGTTAACATAAAAGCTAATAAAACAAAGCCGGAAAGCACATACAATAGTACCTTGCCTGTCTTATTCTTGATACATATAAGAACCCCTACCCATAAACTGATCGCTAACACAAGAAATGCCCCTAAATCATTAGGGTGCCTAAAACAAGCTGACGCACGCCCCGCCAAAAGAGGCAATCCCCTCAAAAAATCAACCCCGATAAAATATTGAATAATGGCACTACTGGCAACAATGAACGATGTCACCATAAATACACCGCTAAATAATTTTATATGCCAACGCTTGGTAAAAACATCGGTAAAGCTTAAGTATAAAAACATTCCTTGCAAGGTCTTACCAAAGAATGCAACACAACTGGTCACACGATACTGACTAAAAATAACCGACAACAGGATTATGCCAATTAAAATAAAAAGTGGCCCATGTAAGAATGTCTTTTGCTCAAAAATCTTGCCCGCAAAGGTGCGCCAGCAATCAATGCTTAAATTAAGCCGTCCACTTTTAAAGAAACAGGTGTTGCGTGATTCAATGAATTTCTTAATTAAGAACAAAAAAATAGCTAAACCTGACAGGCTTTCAACCAAGGCAATAGATACTGGCAAAAAAAGAATGAGGGCACAAAAAGTGACCACAATAGCCGTATCCAGGC
>CAYNTZ010000046.1:0-12419 GCA_964400365.1 uncultured Planctomycetales bacterium
GAAGAATCCGCTGTGGAACAAGTTGCGCCAGTTAGGTTTTAACCATGCCACCATGAATATTAAGCCTATCTTGGCGCAACGTGTTAACGGCATTGAAGATTTAGGTAAGGTGGAATTAGAAGGCCGCGAGGATGTGCTGATGATTACCTTGCGCGAGAAACCGCTCATGGTGATACGCACTATCGATGGTGAAGCCCGCAAGGTCTTGGTTTATGAAATAAATAAGGGTTCCCTGACAAACCAGATGCGCCGCGCCTTGCAAGGTTATACAGGTATCGAGGCCATTGAAATAATCACCGACCAAACCTCCATGATAAGGCAAACACAGATGCCGATTAAGGCGCAAGTAAAGATTGCGGTGCGCGGGGTAAATCCAAGCAGGATGGAAGATGATTTAAGGGCTTTGGATGAGATTTTTAGTGGGCAATATTTAAGCGGCAAGGCAAGTCGAGCAAAGAAACACCTGGATTGGACGCTTATTGCCTATGACATAGCAACGGGTGATGTATTAGGCGGGATTCAAAAGATTCCAGGTGACAGCAGTTACCAAGAGTGGGGAGGTTTTGCTGTACGCCGTGGTTTTGAGAATAGGGGCATCGGGAAGATGTTGTTAGGGGCGTTGATACAACAAGCCCGGGAGCGCGGCCACAATAAGATTTATATTACAGCAACGGAATCATCTTGGGCTTGGTACGTCAAGCAAGGCGCTATATTAAGGGAACAAAATGCTTTTGAGGGAGAGCGGGCCTACTTAGTTCTTGATCTTACAGCTAGGACAAGGGCATCCTTTGTCACAGGGGCGATTATATTGTTGTCCATGGTTGCTTGGGAATTATTGATGGCCTCATGGAATACGTCGGGTGTTTCCATGGCCGCGGTCCCGTTCTTTATTATTTGGCGCAAGAAAGAGCAGCCGGCTGACGATAATGTTGTGCCCGTTGGTTTTGAAGGGCCGTTTATGGATGGCATCCCAGCTGAGAAGAAAGCGGCGTTTGCTAATGATGAGTTTAAGTCCTGGGAAGTCCAAGGGGACGCGGGGGTACGCGCGGTAGCCACCTTGGCCGCAGTATTGCCGGGTGTATCGCGCCTAGGTGATTTAGAGAACCTGCGCCGCCAGAAAGACATCTCTTTAGAGACCTTGACGATCAGCTTTATCCGTCATATGCAGTCTATCCGTAATGACCAAGAAAATGCTGATTTTATTGAAGAAGCCCATCTGGATTTATTTTACGCCACAGATGATGATGCCGGCCGTAACTTCTTGAGTTTCGGTTTAGATAACCCTAATGCTGAGGACACAGAGCGCGGATTTATTTTTGCTTTAAACTTAAACCCAACGTCCAGGAACCAGGAGCGGCATGAGACCTTTGTTGACCTATCGCCTTTGTGGCTTAGCAAGATAAACCGTGATGGCAATAAATTTGATTTGCGCATGCGTGATTTGCTTCCCATTAAACGCCAGCGCCCACGTCTGCGTTATGGTTGGCGTTTGGAATCAAACAAGTTATTCATGGGCCTTTTCCCGTATACGTCGTCGGTGCCCGGGGCGCATATTTTCCGTACCCGTTGGGTGCCTGCCGTAGCACGCCGTTTTGCCATCGATGAAGCCCAAACAAAGCTGCAAGCGCCTAAATTATTCATCGAGCGCCGCAACCATAACCAATGGTATTCCGTCAGGCCAATGGCTTTTGGAGTTCTTGATTCAAAAGAAGTAACGATAGCCCTTCCCGGAGACCGTATCTTTATAGAGAAAACGGTTGTCCTGCATCCGGACACCATTAAATTCATCCGTGATGTGGTGCAGAACATCACGCCTGATATTATCAGGCAATCGCTTGTGCTGGTTTATGGGGCAACGGAAGTCAGCGGCGCAAACCATTTGATTCAGGAACAGCCCAAGTCCCTGGTTAAGGCCTTGTTAAATAATTGGATTCTAGCGGAGGCGTGGAGCGAGGTAAGCAATGACCTTCAATCTAACCGGCTTGAATTTGACCGGTTCTCTGACGATGGTAAGGGGGTTGTCTTTAAAGGGTATGTGCCTTTGGAAATCCCAGGTTTGTTTAGGTTTACCTTGCGTTACAGCACCTTTAAAGACGAGAGCGTTGACAGGGGAACAGATGACAGGGACGATGAATTTAATCGGGAAGAAGGTTTTATTTATGAGCACAAGCGCCCCAATGTGCCCTGGGTGGCTGTTGCTGCCACGGACGATGTCTTGGCTGTCAAGCACGCTGACCGCGCGCGCATTGCTGAGCAAGTGTTAACGGATATTTATAAGAATGGTTGGAATCCAGACCCAAGCCAGCCAGCCGGTTCCAAGCCGCGTTTGCAATGGGCCATGCAGGAATCACTAGCCTCAATGTTAGGGGATGTCACTATTTGGGGATCAGTGATGGCCTCCAGCCCCCATCATCATGAAGGCATTAATGATTCAAGGGACATCACGGGAAATAGCGCCTACGCGTATAATTGGACGCGGGACGCTGGTTTGTTTACAGATACCCTGCTTGGGTTCTATGTGCAAAGCCGCCATGCCGAGCTAAAGATCTTATTAATACTTATTGCTGATTATTATTTTAAGGCCTTCATTGATAATAAGGTCAGGCTTGATGAGCAGCGCTTGAGTTTGCGTGATGCCTTTGCGCCGTCGACAAATTGGGAACCGCAAGGCGATGGCCCAGGTTACACGGCAGCCTTGATGCTTAATTTATTGCGTGCGGGTGTTTTTGAAGGGGATGCTGGACGCCAGGAAAAGGCCGTAAAATTATTAACAGAGAGCATTGATTACATCTTGCGCCATGTGGCTATTGCCGGCGTGTATGTGCGCCACCGCAAACACCTGGATCTAATTGCCACCAAGGATGCTTGGGAAGAATTATTAGGGTTGCATTATGCTAATTACCTGCTGTATTACAGCGTCGTAAAACACGCCCAGGAAGCTGCCCGCCAGCAGACGCAATTAGAGGGCTTGGCCCGTCTTTTAGCGGACAGGGATTATTTCATTGGCCGGGTGCGGGAGCAATTTGCAACAACGGCCGAACCCCAGCAGGGCGATAAATATGACAAGCAATTTGTAGTGGCAGAGCGCCAGCACCAGATGTTAAAGGCGTTGTTATCCATTAAAGTTGAGGATTGGCGTATCCATGGTAATGCAGAAGCTGTTTTCATGGAATTAGAATTGGTGCTGCAGCAATTCACCCATAAGGAGTTCAAGCCAAGCGATTGGCAGGAAATGGCACCTTGGCCTTTGGCTCACCGCCATGTGTCAGACCGCGGTAAATTAAATTGGTTTAAGTCAGACCGCGTCGATGTTTTTGCCTTATATACAGCCTTATTAGCAGGCAATGATACGCCTGCAGGTTTGGCCCACCTGCAGCATGTGGCGCTTTACAATATTTTGCATGATAATTTTAACAGGGCAGATATTTTCCCGGTGTTAACCGAATTAAGGAAGAAATACCCCATGCTTGAGTTGTGGGGACGGTATAAGAATGATATTTATGATGGCAATGACCATAAGACAACCCTAAAGCCTGAAGTGCAAAAAGCGGGGCCATGGCATATTGCTATTAATACCGCCTTCATGTTTAATTGGCAAATCCTGCAGGCCTTAAATGGCCAGGAGGGCTTTAATATCAATAATGAACATTACCGTCGCTTCTTTAGGCGCTTATTTTATCAGGCGCAAGATGTTGAGTATGAGTTATTCAATGAAACCAAGGGATTGCAGGTCTTGTCGCCGGATGACATGTTATACATTAAGGCTCAAGATTATTTGAAACGCCGATTATCAGATATTTTGAGTTTCCAGACCGACAGCGATTATCAAAAAGACCAGCCTTTAAGGGAGCAGGTGGATTGGAATACGGGAAATCCTCGCGGGGCTAATGCCTTAGGCTGGTCACAACGTGAATTCTTATTGTCATCGATGGCTTGGTTAGAGAATCTTGCCGCAGACAAGATGGTGCGCGGTAATGGGCGGAATTTAAGGCATACGCATTATTTATTAAAACCGCCAATGGGTTCTGTTGCGGCAGCCTGGGGGGTGATGGTTGCCAAATGGATTAGCTTGTCAACAGTCTTGGTGATGGCGCTGTTAAGTTTCACTGGATGTGCGACAGGTAGTAATAAGGTTAATGCCAAGCGCGCTCCGCCGGCTGTAATGAAGCCTGGAAAGAAGCCTTCATCAATGCTGGTGGAATCTCCCGCCACAATCCTGCCGCAAGCCCCTGTGGTTAGTAAGCCAAGTTTAAATGTACAACCACCGACGGATAAGCCGGTTGAGTTAATGCCTAAGCCGCAAATGATTATCCCGGTTGTCCCTGTTGTTGTGGTTCCCCAAGGCGCGTACAAGGCATTGCTCGTCGCTGAATATGCCCGTATGCAAATGCACGCCTTAGCCCAAGAAGCGCTCAAGCAGCCGCATCGCCTTGAAGAATTGCGTGCGGCTAATGAGGCAGGTTACCCATGGCTTAAGGGGCGTTTCGACCAAATCGTTGCCTTGTACCAAAGCTTTAGGAAAAGCGCCCAAGAGGGTGATTTTACCTTTGTTAGCCCGGTTACCCATACGCCGATGGCTGATTTGGGAAATAATTTGTCCGCCCATCCGATGATGAAGCGTTATTTGCGTTATGTGGATTATGTGAAGGCTACGACGGGCAAGGAAATATCTGTCGGCAATCTTGGTTGGGGTGCGGCCTATAACCTGCATAAGGCCATGGTGGAAGATTTATTGCGGCTAATTAATGAAAACAAGGAATTGCCCGTATGGGCGGAAGAATTCCTTAATGATATCCGTAAAGATGCGGCCTTAGATGAGCAAGCGGCCTACACAGCGCTTAAGTCAGGGGGGGATGCGGCGGTTAATACAGTTGTGGCTATTAACAATCAATGGCCTGTAGTTAAGGAAGTTCCACTGGTGCTGCCCCAAGCTCCTGGTAGTGTGCTGGTTGTAAAGACAGAACCTGTAGTAACGAATAGCCCTGTTGTTGAACCTGTTGTCCAACCTATTGTTCAGCCGGCTCCTGTTGTATTGCCTGCACCTGTCGTCGTCGAACAACCTTCTTTTAATGTGACAAATAAGGTAGCCATCAGCCGCAAAGCCGCAGGGGGTAATGTTAACATGGCGGTTGTGCCAACGCCGGTTAAGGGCGCATATCAGAAATATATACCAATCGCCATCATGGTGGCAACGGGATTCTTGATCGTTATGGGATTTGCTTGGTTTGAGAATCATCGACGGGAATCACGGTCATCAGGGCTATTTGACGATAAGGATAGGCGCGCGTCATTAACAAGCGTGCCACGCACGCCAGGGCAGGAAGCTTTGAAGGTTAGGAAGGGGACGTCTTGGACAGTTTTTGTATTTGTGATTGGATTAGGCATTCTATGGCCCAGTTTTGCCATGGCCTCTGCTGCAGGCGGCAGTACGCCGGGCGTCGGCGGGGTTTTGGTGTCAGCGGCGATCTTAGCCCAATTGACCAAGACGCTGTTGAAAAATTATAACCCAACGCCAATGGCTAACACGGATTTAACCGGCGTATTCCTGAGCCGGTCATTGCCAAACCAAGTGCGCAAATTATTGCATCCCTGGGTTGCGTTTAGAAACAAGGGCTTGCCTATTACGCAAGCAGGCGCTGCTTTTAAGCGCGAGGTGGCCGTTCGTGAAGGGGCATTTTATCGATGGGCCCAAAACCAGCCGAAGCTTAATCGCTGGATCCCTCAATATATTAGCTCAGGGATGGGCGAGGGGGAGGCAACTGGTTGGTATTACCTAGACCTTGAATATATTGAAGGTGAAACCCTGCACCGGTGGTTATATAGGAATCCCTCGATTAGCCAGCGCATGGCTGTTGTGATGCAGATTTTAGAAGGTTTGGAAGATTTTCATCAGGCTGGGGTGGTCTTGGTTGACATCAATGTGAAGAATATCCTAGTCGACCGCCAGGGCAGGGTTAGGTTTATTGATTTTGGCACCGCGTTATGGCCGCAGCATAATTACATGAACGGCACTGAGGAGATACGGCAAAACAGCATTGAATTTAATTCCCCACAAGGCGCGCGCTTTGAACCCCTTGATGCCATGCATGATATCTTCTCTGCGGCAGCGGTGATTTATTTTATCTTTAACCCACCAGTACCGGTTAATGGGGTGGTGTATTACCGCATTGACGGCAAGGCTGATGGTATTTGTATGTATGAATATATTAGTGATTGGAAGGAACATGCCTTATTGAAGGGTGAGAACCGTTCAAGTCCAATCAACCAAGTGTTAATCCCGGTTATTGCTAAGTCCTTAAGCTTGAATCCGCAAGAGCGGTATCAATCGCCTAAGGCATTTGCTCTTGCCTTGCGTGCGGCGTATGAGGCGCGTGTGACTGCCACGCCTGCGGCGGAAAACAGCCCTGCCTGCTTAAACGGATTAAGTCAGATTACGTTAGCATTAATTGCATTGATTTATACGGTGGCAGGGGCTTTTGTTGATGCTGGAAAAATACCAGCACAGGATGAGTTTAGTCCAATCCTTTTTGTTGGTATTGGCACTATTGTTTCTATGTTTAATGAACCAGTCGATTATAAGGAGATTGGCAAGCAGCTGCGCGCGTTGCGGCATGAGAAGATTAAGGAAGGGCGTCCTTTCCGTGATGAAGAGATAGAAAAATTGCGTCAAATATTGGTCGGCATTATTAAACAAGCGTCAGCCGCCAGCCCCGCGATGGCCGCCTTCAATGGCCGTTGGGGGACTGAGGAATACCCTTGGGGCGCTGCTGAAACCAGGGAAATTACGGCAGCTTTAATGGAATGGGCAAAACCAGCGGCGGATGGGCAAGAAATAATCAAGGTGATAGGGATCATCCTGGACATGGCCGCCATGTACTATAATGATCTAGCCCATCTTGATGTGGCCCGGCATTATTTCTATTACCGCGTTGAAGTGCGCCTCCTGGAAGGGCTTGTTGTTACAGCGTCAGGAAATAAGATAGTTAAGATCAGGTTAGCCACCGCCCTCATGCATGTGTATGACCCCAAGGCAGCCAAGGCCATCTTGCTGCCCATCCTTGATAACGGGCCATTTGCTCCTGCAGAGTTCACTGCTGAGCGGGAAGCTAGGGCTACCTTAGGGGACATTTACCAATTGGAAGCGCGCGACGCTAATAAGACATTCCACGAAAAGATAGCTCAAAGGGTTTTATTGAATGACGATGTGTTAGCCGCCATTGAACGCATGGCATTGGCCTATGATGCCGCAAGGATCCAGTACATGCGCAACATCTTTGATTACCGACGTGAATTAAGGGTTAATGCGGATGCTTCGTTCGCGCAGATTACACGTTCATATGCCCGCCTCTCTTCCCTGGAAGTTCTCCTAAGCCAGATGAATCAGCACGCGGCAAGGACAAGGAACTTAATTCGAGTTGACCATTATGAATTATTAGCATTAGGGCATGCTGTCACGGCTTTTGATATGGCGGCTCATGCCTTAGGCTTACAAGCTCGGACAGGGATTTCCAAGGACCATTCAAAGGCGGCCTATATGCAGGCGGTTGAGAATTTGGCCCAGTCGCTGGAATTATTTTCAGGAACCATTGTTTTACCGCAGGACATTAGGCGCTCCCAAGGGATTTTCGAGCGCTTGTCAGCCGTTTTTGCCTTAAGCAATTATGAAATACCAGAAGAAGCAAGGATTACCGTACGCCACATGCAGTCTAAGCGTTCAGAAATCTTGGCACGTTTGGATTTCTATCCGCTTATCCAACAGGCCATAAAAGACGCCATCAATTATTTGCTTAATGATGAGCAGTATGATGATGTCGAGCTGTTGAAGAAGAACGCATTCGCGCGCATCGTCTTTACCATGCGCAATAATCCAGGGCTGGAAGCCCAGCCGGTAGAAGGCATCTTTGAATTATATTGGCAATATTTTGATATTGATGGCATTGATTTGGCCTTGCTGCAGTTATATGTGATTTTGTCAGATGAACGCCATGAACAATCCGCCTTCCTGACAGCCGTTGCCAGGAGGGAAGCCTTGGCGCTGACGGATGAATTAGCTGTTTTGCCCCCGGAAGAAATCCTGACGCGGTTTAAGTCAACCATCTTTGTTGAGCTAGGGTTTATCTTGGGAAAACCAGCAGTGACGGTACGCAAGGCAGAGCCGGCAGAGGCTTTTGTTGATGAGGGAGAAGAGCGTGAATTTGCCATGACGGATCCCAGCAATGAGCAATTAAGGGAGTTTATAAGCCCCCACCAAGGCGACCGCAAACGTTTGGTTGAGATTGATCATATCCTGCCGCGCTTGGTGAGATGGTTGGATGAAGAAGGGGCTGTTGATGAAGCCAACCAATTAATGTCTGCCCGTCAAGATATTGAACGCAAGCTGCTTGATTTTGAGCAGGGGGCAAGGGCTGTCATTGCAGCTTCAGGCAAGGAAAAGCTTCCGGTAAGCCGTGGTGAGCTAAAGGATTTGCGCCGCGGCAGGTTTGGTAAGGGTGGTTATATCGGGGATATTGCCTTGCTCAAACGCCGCATCCTGCGCGCCCAAGAAAAAGTGTCCGGGCGAATCAGGTCCTATTTGGCGCAGGCCGAAGATGACCGCAAAGGTTTTGAAATACTTAATCAAGAGCCTGCATCAGCCTGGGTCACGACGATTATTGAAAACCTGCTATCCATCGAACGCGCCTTGAACCAATTAACCAGGGAAGGCAGCGGGGATTACCTCTCCCATGATGTCTTTGTCAGCTTGGTGGAACAGCTTGAATATCTCCACGGTGAGACGATTTATTTGCGTGAGTACAAGGAAGATATCCTGGCGTTAAAGGCAAGGGTTAACGCGATTAATGGTTTGGCGCTTAAGATTAAGCAGCATGTGCTGGCGTCTAATGATATTAAGGAAGCGGTAGAGGGGCAAGTAGTCGTCTTAATGGATGAGTATAAGCAATTAAGTGTTAATGAACGGATACGGCAAGAGAGGGAAATTTTCCAGGCCCGCTGGATGCCTTTGCAAGAGCGGATGCAGGAATCCATCGATTACCTTGACCGGTGGCAAGCCTTGGTCCAATCCTATAACCGTTATCTTGATGAGACCCGTCTTTTAGGCGGTATTTTGCGTGAGACAAGTATCGGGGAAGATAAGCCCATGATTGATCTGGTGCATGAGCAGCTTGAGATCATGGGCAAGAGTTTAGATGTCTTAAATAACATTCCGATGGATTTAAATGATTTAAGCGGATTTAAGGTTGTGTTGGAGCAAGCAGAGGGGATTATACAAAGGTCGATGCTTACCCTGGATGGGCATTTTACCGCCATCAAGAGACATGCGCGCCAATTGATAAGGGTGGGTTTAAGCAATTTATTTCCCATCATGACTATTATGGAAAAGTGGGTCAAAGATATTATCTCCCCCAAATTGGAAGAAGCGGCGGGGCTGTTGAGAAAGATCGATCAGGTTAAGCAATTGACAGAGGTGTTACGCGAGGAAGTTCCCCAGAGTACCCAGTTAGCCATCGATATCCCGCGTTGGCATCGTCGCATTAACGCGCTTATTAAGGAAACCCAACAGGCCTTTGCTAAGGCTGTGGATGCGGAAAGAAGGCGGATTAATAAGACAGTCTTGGCTCAGATAGAAGACGATATCAGGTCCAATGAAGACTTTGCCTTCCTTAAGCATACGAATTATGACATACGGGCAGAAAACAAAGTTGATGCGTATGGGTATCCGGTTCAATTATATTTTAAGGTAATTGAAAATGCCGTAAGCCCTGATGCTATTGATGTGTCGAGCCACGTAACAGATAACGGGCAAAGTTATGGCACCAGGTTTGCCCAGGCCTTGGCTAAGCGGACGTTGGCGCAGCATTTAGTTGATACGGCTTTTATTAAATGGCAGCGACTTAATAATGAAACCAGCATGCCCCTGCCATTTTTGGATTTGATGGAGTTGATGCGCCTGTCCATGCTCTACTATATTCATGCCGCCCATTTAACCCATGCTATTACATTTAATAATATGCGCTTACTCATCGGCCTATCCGGGCATTTGATTGCCGTAAGGCAAAAGAATAACCAAGGCTATATGTATGTTGCTCAAGGTGGTGAGGTGGTTATCGGCGCAATAGCAAGGGATGAGGGATACCAGGAGATTGCCAACCGCTTGATTGCGGCTGTTAAGTATTTTGCTCAAGAGACAAACCGGCAGGATGGGCGAGCCATTGCCTTAGGCTTTGATGTTGCACTTGATTTAGCTGAGTTAAATAATGTGATGTATGAGATTTATGAAACCCCAGCCAAGCCCCAATTGCCCTTTGCTAATGATGAACAATGGTCTCTTGCTCCCTATTTTAATAATTGCCAATACCGTTTTACGCGGTCTGTACGGGCTTGGGCCGAGCAGATCAAGCAAGCGGAAGGTTTGCAAGAAGTTGTTGAAGAGATTGATTTAGGGAAATTCTTCCGTGTTGTTGATGTAGACGGTAAGTACACAGGGCTGGTTTATCCAGAGCGGATAGCCATAAAAATTCTTTTTAAGTTACAAACCGGTTTAATGATGGAAAGGGAAGTCCCTGTGCTTCGCCAAAGGATTATTAAGGCTGATGGAACCTTGCCAGCGGCAAGCACCTTGGCCATGCGCGATGCGGATATCAATGAGATTGAAGGCTACCGCAAGCAGGGCTTATGGGTGCTGTTGAAGTTCTTGTGGGCCAAGGCCTTGGCGGAAGAAAAGGATATGGTTGGGGGGCATTTTGCCACCTATAAGGATTTTGGTTATTTTATTTCCCGCCACGATTTATTCCTGCATGTCACTAAAGATGGGTATGTGTTCCTAAGGTATGAACAGCTGCCCGACGCGGATAAGCAAGCCCTAAGGCAATTGTACGAAGGCAATAAGCGGCGTTACGTATTTCTAGTGAATGAATCCCAATGGAAGGCCATTTACCTGCCGCTGCGCCGGCTTGTAACGCACAGCTTTGCCGTTAACCTTGCTGTTTATTTAAATGCCTTGGATCATTTGAAAAATAATTGGAAAGTCATGATGCGCCGTCGAGGCATGCTTACCGCCCGGGGAGAGAAGGCGATCATGGCGGTTGATATCGGCGGGACAAAGATGGTGGTTGCTTCAGTGAAGCTTAATGGCCAGGGACAGGCGATTGTGGTGAGCCAACAAGTGCCGACTCAACGCGCTGACCCGGCCAGTTTTTATTTGCGTTTGGCTGCCCTTATTAATGAAGTTGCATCTAATACCCGTAGGGCAGGGGTTGATGTGTTGCCGATTGTGGCCATCGGCCAGCCAGGTCGCTTTGTGGTTAGTTCCGGCGGGGAAAAGTTGATTGCCAGCGGTTCCGCGGCTAATTTAGGGGTTGGTTTTGATAGGCTTAATGCGCAGCAAGCCATTAAGCGGGCCTTGGCAGAACAAAATCTAGATATAGATGTGATTGTTGATAACGATGCTATTGCCCAGATGAGTTTTGGTCTGCAATTGCTATGGCAAGATGAAGCCAACCGGCCAATATTAGCAGGGCAGAAGGTGGCTTATATTGGGCCGGGCACTGGTTTAGGCGGGGGCTTTGCGCGGGTTGATAAAGACGGGGTGGCAACGCCTTATACCGATGGACATATCTATGATTTATTTATTGCTAAAGAGATGCGCTTTGATTTTAGTTTTAATGGGCATCAATACCATCTAATTCTGCCGGCAAGCCATGCTGAAGATGTTTTCTCCGGACGGGCTTTAAGTGCCTTAATGGGCCGCATTGAACAGGAAATAAATGCCCCGGTATTTTCAAGCAGGCTTAAGGCCAATGAGGCTTTAGGCGGGCAGGTTTTGGATTTAGTTATTAATGATGGCCCAACGCAGGCAGCGCAGGAATATGCCTTAGCCATGAAGCTGGTTGAATTCTTAGCACAGATGCAGGCGGAAATTATCAAGGCTATTTACGAGGGGAAGGTTATTAAATTAAAAGCAGATGCCAGGTGGCCGTTGGAAGACCAGCAGGCGGTTGAAGGCACGCGTGTCTTTATCTTGGGCGGTTCATTATCCACTAAGGGCAGCAAGGCCGCCTTGGTTCAAGAGCTCACCAAGAAAATCTTGGCAGGGCATTATGGCGATAAGGTGATTTTTCATTTATTACCGATTACCGGCGACACAGCCCAAGCCGGCGTCTTAGGCGCTGCAAGTTTTGTGGCGCCCAAGATGGTGGTAGCCGTGCAACATGCCCATGAAGATAGATTAGCTTCTCTGTGGCGCGTAGGGGCAATGCTTGCTGTTAATATCCTCCTTTATATCATCGCGCGTTACGCCACCGATGAGCAGTCAGCGCTGGCGGTGGTTGGGGTATTTGTTGCTGGCACCCTGGATTCAGGCAAAGAGGTAAGCATTTCCCAGGCGGAACAAGCATTAAACTTGCCAGCGGGCAGCCTAACCA
>CAYNTZ010000047.1:0-12211 GCA_964400365.1 uncultured Planctomycetales bacterium
GTAGTGATGCTTTTGCGGCGGTTAATTTGGCTCAGGTGTTGGCGAGTAAGCATGAGGTTGTCGCCTGTGTAACGGGGCCGGATAAGCACCAAGGTCGGGGGATGAAGTTGGTGCCTTCTCCTATCAAGCAAATTGCCACTGAACGTGGTATTCCTTGTTTGCAGCCAGTGTCACTTAAAGAGCCTGCCGTTGTTGATGAACTTAAATCATTTAATGCCGATATATTTGTCGTTGTTGCCTATGGCCGTTTGCTTACCCAAGCGGTGCTGAATATTCCGAAGATGTTTTGTGTGAATGTGCATGGTTCGTTGCTGCCTAAGTATCGAGGGGCAGCACCGGTGAATTGGGCAATCTTAAATGGTGATAAAGAAACGGGTGTGACGGTGCAGAAGATGGCGTTGGCGCTTGATGCTGGCGATATTATTTCCCAAGACAAGATGGTGATTGGCGATAGTGAAGATGCTGCCCAGTTGCGTGCACGCATGGCGATGGTGGGTGCTAAACTTTTGGTGCGCGTTTTAGATAGCATTGCCGCTAATACATTTACGTTAACCCCGCAAGATGCCACGCAGATGACCTATGCGTCGAAATTGACCAAGGAGATGGGTAAGGTCGATTGGACAAAAACGGCGAAGGAAATTAACAATCAAATTCTCGGGCTTAAGCCATGGCCAGGCACGATTACGTCATTGAATGGCAAGATGTTCAAAATAATTTCAGCACATTTAAGTAATGTAGGTGTTCAAACAGGAAAGCCTGGTGAAATTTTATCAGCCGATAAGCAAGGCTTGTTGGTAGCGACGGGTCATGGGGCATTGATGATTACCGACGTGCATCCTGAGGCGGGTAAGGCCATGCCTGCGGCCAGCTTTGTGGCTGGTTATAAAATAAAACAAGGTAATCTGTTGGAATGATTTTTATCTGTTATAATTTCTCCCATGCCTCAATTACGTAAAGATCCAATTGTTAATCGCTGGGTGATTATCGCCACGGAACGTGCGCGCAGGCCAGCGGCCTTCATTGATCCGCCATCAACGGCGACAGATCCTAAGGAATGTTCTTTTTGCCAGGACAAGTCCCTTGTTGCTGTGCATACGCAAGGTGATGTGCGGGTGGTCAAAAGTGGCACGCCTATCCTCGATGTGGCGCAACCGTTTGCCCGTAAGAAGCATGGTTTATATGATGTTTGTTATAGCTATGGCCATCATGAACTTGTCATTGAGACATCATCCCACATAGCTAATATGGCTGATTTATCAGCGGCGCAGATTCAGGATGTTTTTGAAGCCTATGCCGTACGTATGGCTGAGCACCGTAAGGATGAGTCGGTGCATTATGTCTTGGCGTATAAGAATTATGGCGTTGCCGCCGGGAGCCGTAATATCGGGCATGCGCGTTCCCAAATCATGGCCGTGCCTGTGCTACCGATACGCGTGAAGGAAAAAATTGATGGCGCCAAGAAATATTTTGATTATCACGAACGTTGTGTCTTTTGTGATTTAGTGTCCCAGGAATTGCAGGCTAAGGAACGCATTGTGGCCCAGAATGAGGCCTTTGTGGCTTTGACACCCTTTGCCCCGCGCTTTCCTTTTGAAACCTGGATTGTCCCTAAACGCCACCATTGCGATTACACGAAAGGGATTGAAGGCCAGTCTTTCTTGTTAGCGCAATTAATGAAGGATGTGTTATTGCGCTTCAAAATTGGTTTAAATGACCCGTCTTATAATTATATGATCCAGACATCACCTGTGGAGCATGGGCATTTAATGGACCATCGCTACCCGTCTATTAATGATGATTACCATTGGCATATTGAATTAATCCCGCGTTTGACGCGGGTGGCTGGTTTTGAGCGCGGGAGCGGATTTTATATTTGCCCTATCCCGCCGGAAATGACGGCTGCTTTTTTACGGGAGGTTATTGTTTAATGCCAGAATTACGCCGTGACCCTATTGTTGGCCGTTGGGTGGTGATGGGCAGTGATCGCTTGAAAGGGCCCAAAGATTTCCCCCAGGAGGATAATACCCCGACGCGTTCGGCGGTTTGCCCGTTTTGCCCGGGGCGTGAGGCCCAAACACCGCCGGAAACCGATGCGGTTCGCCCGGTGGGCAGTATGCCTAATGGCCCAGGCTGGCTGGTGCGTACCGTGCCTAATAAGTTTCCTGCCCTGTCAGTGGATATTTCTATCCAACGCGAAGCGTTAGGTATTTATGATTTAATGTCAGGCAGCGGTGCCCATGAGGTCGTGATTGAGCACCCTGACCACACCAAGGCCTTGGCTGATTTAAACAAGGAAGAAGTAGAAGCGGTGCTAAGCCAATACCAACACAGGTACCTAGCATTAGCGCAATGTAAAGATTTTAAATATGTGCTGATTTTTAAGAATTTTGGGTCTTCGGCGGGGGCTACTATTGAACATGGCCATAGCCAGGTTATTGCTTTGCCGATGGTGCCTAAAAGCGTTTTGGGTGAAATTAAAGGGGCTGAACACTACCATCAATCCCAAGGCCGCTGTGTTTTTTGCGACATGATTGAACAGGAATACCATGACAAGGAGCGCATCGTCGCTGAAAACAGCGCCTTTATTGCTTTTTGCCCGTTTACGCCGCGGTATGCGTTTGAAACATGGATTATCCCTAAGGCGCATAGCGCTGATTTTGCGGGAACAACGCCGGATGATTTAGCTTCTTTGGCTGCCTTGCTTCATGATGTTTTAAATCGTTTAAAGAAAATTTTCAATAATCCGTCGTATAATTTCTACCTGCATACGGCGCCGATTAATTATGCATCCCCTTCATGTTACCATTGGCATATTGAAATTATCCCAAAGTTAACTCGCTCGGTTGGTTTTGAATGGGGGACAGGCCTGCATATTGTGCCAACCTTGCCGCAAGATGCTGCCAAATTCCTGCGTGAAGCTTCCTATTGACAAAACCCGCACAATAGATATTATTTATAGGTTTAATTTTTAGAACGAACATAACCAGGAGAGACAAATGGCAGTTAAAGTTGGTATTAATGGTTTTGGCCGTATCGGCCGCATGGTGTTTCAAGCAATTTGCGATCAAGGTCTTTTAGGCAAGGAAATCGATGTGGTGGCGGTTGTTGATATGTCCACCGATGCTGATTACTTCGCTTACCAAATAAAGTACGATTCAGTCCACGGTCATTTCAAGCATAAAGTGACGACCGAAAAGAGCGAGCCTGCCAAGGAAGAAGCAGATATCATTGTGGTTAACGGGCACAAGATTAAATGTGTGGCCGCCACCCGCAATCCGGCAGAATTGCCCTGGAAAGCTTTAGGCGTTGATTTAGTTATTGAATCAACCGGCCTTTTCACGGAAAGCGAAAAAGCAGCCGGTCATATCCAAGCTGGTGCTAAGAAGGTTATTATCTCAGCTCCTGCCAAGGGGGATGTAAAGACGATTGTTATGGGTGTTAATGAAGGCGAATATGATGCGGCCAAGCATAACATCATTTCTAACGCGTCTTGTACCACCAACTGTTTGGCACCCTTAGTGCATGTCTTATTAAAGGAAGGTATTGGGATTGAAACTGGTTTAATGACCACCATCCATGCTTATACCGCAACCCAAAAAACCGTTGATGGTCCGTCCAAGAAGGATTGGCGCGGCGGTAGGGCTGCAGCATTAAATATTATCCCTTCCACCACTGGTGCTGCTAAGGCCGTGGGTGAAGTATTGCCAGCGACCAAGGGTAAATTAACCGGCATGGCCTTCCGCGTCCCAACAGCGGATGTCTCCGTCGTTGATTTGACCTTCCGTGCAACTAGAGATACCTCAATCGAAGAGATTGATGCCTTATTAAAGAAGGCTTCTGAAACCTACCTTAAGGGTTACTTAGGCTACGCGAATGAAGAATTGGTCTCATCTGATTTCATCCATGACAACCGTTCTTCCATCTATGATTCTTTAGCCACGACCCAAAACAACTTGAAAGGCGAAAAGCGCTTCTTTAAGATTGTCTCCTGGTATGACAACGAATGGGGTTATTCCAATCGCGTGGTTGATTTAGTCCGTTACATTACGAAAAAGTAAAGATGGCTCAACAGCCTCAATATGTTTGGCAAAAACAGTCGATGGCTTCCAATGCGGAAGTCATCGACTGTTTTGTTTATGACCCTATCAAGGATTTTGCTCGCGACCCATCAGGTTATTATGTCTTGATCAAGGTTAATAGTGCTACGCAGCAGATCGAGGTGGCCATTTGCAATAAAGACCATCTCATCGAAGCGGTGTTTCGAGGGGGGAAGGCGCAGGATCTTTATGAAGGTATTTTCCGTCATGAAAAGAAGCTCGGGTTGCGATGGTTCGATAGTAAGGGCCACTGTGCGTATTTAGGCAAGGAATTGAAAAAAGCGGAATTAGCCTTATCTAGTGGTCAAAACAATTATTACCAAGAGTAGTTAGGTCTTGACATTTTATTTAGCTCATTTAGAATACGCCCATGTTTGCAATCTTCCTTATTAGTTTAGGTATTTTATCACGAGTATTAAACCACACGCCGCAGTTTACCTCCATCTTGGCCGTGGCTTTTTTTGCCGGTCTTTATTTGCGCGGTTGGCAGGCAGTGGTTGTGCCTTTGAGTTTAATGATCGTTAGCGATTTGATTATTGGTTTTCATGACACCATGTTTTATACCTATGGGGCGATGATTTTAATCAGCGGTTTGGGGTTATGGCTTAAGTCTCGTAAGAATTTTGCAACGGTTTTAGGTGGCAGTGTTGCGTCGGCCTTGATATTCTTTGTGGTGACTAACCTAGGTGCGTGGCCAACCTTGTATCCCATGACCGCAGACGGTTTGCGTGAATGTTTTGTCATGGCTATTCCATTTTTTAGAAGCACCTTGGTATCCACGGTGGCATATAGTTTGGTTTTATACGCTGGTTATGAGTGGATGTTAAAACGCAGCCAAGGCACAGCCTTGGCGCGCTTGTTCTAGGGAAAATTTATCCCTTACCTATGCTTTTTAGGGAAACTCCCGTGCGAATCGGGGACAGTCCCGCTGCGGTGATCCTTGTTTTAGGAGAGTCCGAACGCCTAAAAAGTATTTAATAGCAAAATACCTGCGAAGAACAGGTCATGATGCGCATAGATTGAGATGATTAACGGGTTACCCTCAACTACTTTTTTTAGTGGTCGAGGGTTTTTTATTGTTTAAAAGGGAGTGATGTCATGAAGAGATTGTTAATTGCAGCATTAGTGTTTACAGCGACAGGGGCTTATGCCCAAACAGCAGCGTTAGAACCAATCGTGGTTACGGCCAACCGCTATGATTTAGAAAGTGCCAAGGCCCCATCCTATGTAACGGTTATCGGGCAGCAGCAAATCAGCGCATCAGGAGCCCAAACCGTGGATGAATTATTAAAAGGCTTGAGCGGTGTGCATGTGACGGATAACAGCACGGCTAAAACAGCTGTTGTTGATATTCGTGGCTATGGCGATACGGCCGCGCGCAATGTGTTGGTCTTAGTCAATAACCGTAAGATTAATCCGGTTGATATTTCCGGTACGGATTGGCTGCAGATCCCGTTATCGTCGGTTGAGCGCGTTGAGGTCATGCGTGGTGCTGGCTCAGTGCTTTACGGTGACAATGCCGTGGGCGGTGTCGTTAATATCATTACCAAAAAAGGGCAGGAAGGTTTTCATGGGGAGGTGGGGACTAAATATGGGAGTTACCGCACCCAAAGCCGCGATGCGCAGTTAAGCGGCAAACAGGCACGGGTGGATTATTTATTTTCAGCGCGGCAGTTTGATACGGATGGTTACAGGGTCAACAGCCACTTGCGTGCTAATGATTTTAACGGGCGTTTAGGCTATCAGCTGTCCGACTACGTAAATCTTGATTTAAACACGACGTGGCATGAGGATGACTATGGTTTGCCTGGTGGGTTAACGGATAACAACCTAGCTCTTTTAGGTCGCCGTGGTTCTGCCAACCGCCAGGATTTTGCTAAGACGCGTGACCGGATGCTGCAATTGTCCGCTGATTTAAATCCATGGCAAGATGCGGATATGGGGCGTTTTGTGGTCGATACATCTTACCGCAACAGGGATAGTTACGCGGTATTCTACTCTTTTGGTGAATTTGCGACCAAGCGTAATATTGACAGCTATGGGATCAACAGTAAATATATCTTGGAGCGTGATATCGCCGGCCGTTATTTTAAAGGTGTTACGGGGGTGGATTATTATACTAATGACAACGCTATTTTAGGTAGCGGTTCTAATAGTGATAATATTGTTGTGTCGAAGAATGAGGTAGGGCTTTATGCGCAGGGTGAGTATTATTTGACCGAGAAATTATCTGTTAATACAGGCACCCGCTACCAGCGGGCTGATTATACCTTTAACCAGAACAATGCCGGCAGCCCTGTTTATATTGAACAGGCGCCTGACAAGCATATCGGTAGTGCTGGATTAAAATATGATTACGCGCCTGGTTCTAACATCTTTGCCAATGCCCAGCAAACCTTCCGTTTCCTGGCCACCGATGAGTGGTATGACTCTTTTAGCGGCTTGAGTACGAATTTGAATCAGCAAAAAGGGGTGCAGTACCAGGCGGGGATTAAGCATGATTTTAACGGCAAGGCAGCAGCATCCCTAACGCCCTATTGGGTGGATAACAGCAATGAGATATTCTATGACCCTGCCGGAGGTGGTGGCTTTGGTGCGAATAATAATTATGATAAGACCCGCCGGATAGGGGTTGAAGCAGGGCAGGTGGTGCATTTAAAACCAATCCTTGGTATCGCCTCCCTTGACCGGTTAGACCTTAAGGCAGATTATACCTACCAAAATGCGACATTCACGGATGGTATGTACAAAGGCAACCGTATCCCCATGACCAGCCGCCATCAAGGATCGATTGGGGTGAATGTTGGTTTTATGAAGCATTATGATTGGTCTTTATTAGGTAGGCTCGTCGGAGATCAGTTTGCAATTAATGATACGGCTAATGCTACTGATGAGAGCCCAGCGTATGGGGTGCTTGATACTAAATTGACATTCAGCCATGAGCATATTGAAATATTTGGCGGTATTAATAATTTATTAGGCGAAAAATATGATATGTATGCGACTAAGTCTGTGAGTTCTGCGGTTAAGTCGCATTTTCCAGCGCCGGAACGCAGTTTTATGGTGGGGGCGAAGGTTAAGTTTTAAAAATTAAGCGTTACGTAGGTTTGTAAGGATTTTATCAACAGGGGATACCTTGTTGAGGGTATAGAAGTGAAGGCCGGGGGCTCCAAGGCGTAGGAGTTCCCGGCTTTGTTTTTGGCAGAAATCAATGCCTGCATCGATGGTTTTAACCGGGTCAGTGGCGATTGGTTTAAAGATGTTATGCACTTCTTGGGTGATGGTTGCCCCACAAAGGGTGCAGAAGCGTATTAAGGCATTATAGTCGGTGATGGGCAGGATGCCAGGGATAACAGGAGTGGTAATGCCAATTTTGCGTATACGCGTGAGGTAATCAACATAGTCTTGATTGTTAAAGAAAAGCTGGGTGATGATAAAATCAGCACCGGCTTCTATTTTGAGTTTAAGCATGGCTGCATCAGTGTCTCGGTTGGGGCTTAGCAGATGCCCTTCGGGGAAACCAGCAACGCCGATGGTAAAATAATTGCCAAAATGCTTTCGGATAAAGCTGACTAATTCTGAAGAATATTTAAAATTGTCAGGGCCTGGCTGCCAGTCAGGGTTGTCCCGGGGAGGGTCCCCACGCAGGGCAAGCACATGGGTAATGCCTCGGGATTTCATATCTTCTAAAATAGTTTTGATTTCATTCTTGGTGTGCATGACACAGGTCAAGTGCGCCACGGCGGGGATACCATGGGCCTTTTGGATATGTTCGACGATATCTAGGGTTTTTCCCCGGCTGCTGCCGCCGGCACCGTAGGTGCAGGAGATGAAGTTTGGTTTTAATGTCACAAGTGTTGCAATGGTTTCTTTGAGCTTATTATAACCTTCAGGAGTCTTTGGGGGGAAGAGTTCAAAAGAAATCGTCTTGAGTTGTTGATTAAATATCTGGGTTAACTGTTGCATAGGTATCATTATATATATAGAAACACAAAGCTGCATTAATTTATTTTTTTTGGTGAAAGGAATGATATTATGACCTAAAAGAAAAGGATAGGCGCATGTCAGTTAAATGGAAATATGTCATTTCGCTGTTGATAGCGATTATTTTAGGGACGGTTATTTATCACCGCAGCAGCATGCCTCCTTATGGGCATCCCATTAATGAATTAAGTGATAATTATTGGGGCGTCATTGTTGATATTGCTCACCGATGGCGTCAATTTGATCTAGGCCTTTGGAGCCGTTCCTTAGGAGGAGGGATGAGCCTCTTTACATCGGGTCAATATCCTGTTCTAAATCCTACCAATGCCCTAGCCTGGGTGTTTAATGATGATCAGTTCTATTTAATTAAGCTGATTGAACCCTATGTATTAGGGTTTTTCTTCATGATGGTTTTATTATGGGATGTTTTTAAGACCCGTTGGTATATAGCCTGTTTTGGTGGCATGGCCTACATGGGATTGACCCTGGCTAAGGCAACGACCATGGCCCAGTCACCTTATTTCTTATATGGCTGCGGGCTTTTTCCTGGCATGGTCTTAGTTTTTCTAAAATTGGCTTATCGGCATACTTATTGGGCAGCCTTAGGGGTTGGGGTTATGGTCGCTATGCAATTCTTAGGCGAAGGCGTCACCCAATTACCCCAATTAATTATTTGGTGGGGTTTGTTCTTGCTGTTATGGCAATGGCAGGCTGGCCATCGACCGTCGGTAAAACAAGGAGCCATCAGCATCTTTATTTTTATGGCGGCACTGGTGACTTTAAGCGCTATTCAGCTTATCCCTTCCATTTATTATGTTAAGTTTGAATCAGCCCGTACGGTGGGGCATTACCCTATTAATAATTTTGTGTTGTGGGGCAAGGGGATTAATCAATTTAGTTTTTCTGAAATATTATGGGGAGCTTTTTTTAATTCGGGTTCTGTGCGGACAAGGGGGATTTTATTTTTAATCCTAGCTTGTTTAGTCGTCGCTATTGTCAATGCAGGTCGATTATTTAAATCAACGCCATACAAAGATTTTATTATCAAGGCATGGCTGGTTACCGGTGTTTACCTATGCATCCCCACAGCGACAAGTTTTCTGGTTCAGGTGATTCCTGTCCTAGATCCGATCTTTGGCTTCATGACCCGATTTTCTTTCATTTATGGGCTGCATACGCTTGATTTTTGTATCATCTTAACACTTTGCTTGATCATTAATGATGAATCGCTGCGGGTTTATCGACGGGATTATGGGGTTGCGCGCAATGCGATTGGTATCTTTCTCATATCCTTAGTTTTATTGTTAGTTTTATTATTACCAATGTTTTTATTGTTTCCTTCTATCCAGCAATGGCCTTTGTTTGCCTCATGGCACATGTATTTCTTAGCACCCACCTTAAAATATGGAATGACTGTTGGATTAAAGGCCTTGGCGATGGTGATATTGGTTGCGTTTAAGTCGTTTTATTACTTACGGCATTGGGGGCTAATCTTTCTTTTGTTTGGCATGGGTTTTATGATGATGTTGGATTGTTTTAAATGGTACGATAAGGGCTGCCGCACCTTTGCGCATGAGTATCAGATGCTAAGCCCCGAGTATGATTATTTTAGGAAAGCTCAGGGAAAATATTTTTTCCCTTATCATGCACAAGAGCCGGTGTGGGGGGTACATAATTATAATTTGCTTTATGGGGTTGATGGCAGTAGCGGTTTTATGGCCATGGCCCCACGGCGATTAAGTAAATTCCAATTTTATTATAACAATAGGCTTTCTAATGATGTAGATTCTAAGCCTTTCTTAGGGAATGACGCCAAATTTATTCAAATTTATGAGCCGATTAAGGGGGCCTTCACGACATATTTTCCTGTTGATTTTACCATGGCTCAGAAATCTGTTGAATTGCCGTGGCCCAATTTCACCAAGGTTGTATCCGGTGAGAGCTACGATGTTTATGAACGAATCAACCTTACTCCGAGGGTTTATTTTGCGGATCAATTGCGTATTTTACCGTTGCCTGAACTAGTACGCAGGTTTGATGAACCGCGCACAAATATTGTTTATGTAGCTAGTGAAGATGCAAAGAGGCATGGTTTGGCGGGTGATAGCCTGGCCGCTGATATTGCTCAAGCGCGTTATTGGGACTTTAAGGAAATTAAGGAGAATCACCTCTCCTTTAGGGCGTTTGCTAATAAAGATACCTTTGTTATTGTTCCAGAAAACTACCAAGCAGGCTGGCAGATTACTATTGATGGGCGTAAGGTTGAGGCCTTTCCTGCTGATTATCTCTTTGTCGGCTTTAAGATGCTTCCAGGGGAACATACGGTAGAGGTGTTTTATATGCCTCCATGGTTTTGGGTGGGTTTTATGATGATGGTGTTGGGCTTGATTGGGGTGGGGGCGACAATATTTAGATTGAAATCCATCAGGGAATCTTTTAGTATGAACTGATTGTCGATAAGTAAACTAGGTGGAGAAATAAAAGGGATGTTTAAAGAATATTATTATCAATTACGGAAAAAGCAGTACTGTTTTTTTATTCCTGATGGGAAAAGTGTTTTAACTATTGGTTCGAAAGACGATTTAAGTAAGGCGATTAAAGGCCACGTCTACGATTATATTGTTTTAGCTGGTGCGCTTGGTAATCAGGAAGATATTCAGGGTTTCTTAAATCGATTACATCAGTATTGTTCTCGGGATACGCGTATTATTATTGAGTATCATTCCTATTTGTGGCAGTATCTGCTAAAGTTGGCAGAAATATTGAATTTAAGAGAAAAGAGGGGCATACAGAATTGGCTGACTTGGGCTGATATTCAGAATTTCTTAAATCTGTGTGGTTATGAGTTTATTAAACGTGAACGTGCGATTTTATTGCCGGTCAATGTCCCTGTTTTGAGTTGGTTTATTAACACATATATTGCCAAATTACCGGTATTTAATGCGTTAACTCTGGATCATTTTATTATTGCCAGACCTTTATTTAAGGAAGAGCGTGATTATAGCGTGACTATTCTGGTGCCTTGCCGTAATGAGAAAGGCAATATTGAAGCGGCGATCACCCGTACGCCTGGTTTTGGTGCGCATCAGGAATTCATCTTTGTCGAGGGGCATTCCAGGGATGGCACTTATGAAGAAGTAGAACGTGTCAAAGCGGCTTATCCTGACAAGGACATTAAATTATTCAAACAGCCAGGTAAGGGTAAGGGGGACGCGGTACGCTTTGGTTTTGCTAAGGCTACCAGCGATGTTTTAATGATCCTTGATGCAGATTTAACCGTCATGCCGGAAGATATGCCCAAATTTTATGATGCTATCAAAAGCGGTAAGGGCGAGTTTATTAATGGCTGCCGCTTAGTGTATCCTTTAGAAGACGAGGCCATGCGTTTTTTGAATTTAGTGGCGAATAAATTCTTTGGTGTTTATTTCACTTGGTTGTTGGGCCAACGTTTTAAAGACACCTTATGCGGTACTAAGGTGATGTTCCGTAACCAATATGAAGAATTGGTGGCCAATCGTCATTATTTCGGTGATTTTGATCCTTTTGGTGATTTTGATTTGATTTTTGGTTCAGTGAAATTAAATTTAAAAGTGTTGGAAGTCCCCATCCGTTATAAAAGCCGTAGTTATGGGACAACCCAGATTCAGCGTTTTCGTCATGGGCTTTTGCTATTTCGCATGTGTTGGTTTGCGATGAAGAAAATCAAGTTTATCTAAGGGTTTAAGCCGCATGGGCAGGTACTGTTATCTGGTGACAAGTATTGTTTTTGTGTTTTGTTTAGGGATAGGTTTTTGGATATGTTCCTATAAGCATTTATGGAATGACGAATTTTATTCATTAGCCCGCAATATACATCAGCCTTCCTATGTGGACATTCTCACCGGAAATGTGGAAGAGGGTAATAACAGTCCGCTTTTTTATTTAGTACAGAAGTCTTTATTCCAAGCCATCAATTACCATGTCCCCGCCCCTTGGCTTAATGGCGAGTGGGGGCATATTGATTATCCCTCTCAATTTATTGTGCGTATCTTTCCTGTTATCTGCATGTCCTTATCCATTGCCTTGATTTTTCATTTATTCGCCGTGCGCTTTACTTTTTGGGTGGGGTTTTATTCGCTGGTGGTATACGG